>NZ_JBPQTK010000006.1:0-99622 GCF_051386315.1 Micromonospora sp. URMC 107 | reverse complement strand
CACCACCGGTGGGGGCGGAACCTGGGCACCCTGCGGCGGGGCCGGATACGGCTGCGGCGGCGCGGGCGGCACCTGCGGCGCGTGGCCGGCCGAGCGGGGCGGCTGCGGACCCGCCGCAGGGTGCGACGCCGGGGCGACGGGTGTCGCCCGTCCCACGCCGCGCACGCCCGGAACGGGCGGCGGCGGCGGGATCGGCGGGGTGTGCGGGGACGCCGGTGCGGCCGGTGGGGTGCTGGTGACGTGCGGCGGCATCGGCTGCGCGGCCGGCGGCTGCGGAGGGCCGACGGCGGCGGGCTCGTGCGGCCGCCAGGTGGTGGAGAGCACCGCCAGCGACATCGTCGGCTCGGAGAGCGCGGACATGGCGGGCCGCGCGACCGGCGGCGCGGGCGCAGGGGCGGGAGCGGCGTCGCCGAGATACTGCCGCGCCGTGCGTACCGCCGGGTGGTCGAGACCGAGCACGGCGGGCCCGAGACTGGCGACGCGGGTGTAGTTGCGGCGCGCCTCGTGCCGGTTGCCCAGCTCGTCCGCCACGGCGGCCAACTCGAAGGCGAGCGCCAGCATCAGCGGATCGGACGGCGGCCAGAGCCGCTCGCCGGCGGCGAATGCCTCCTCCAGCACCCGGCGGGCGGCGCCCGGGTCGCCCGCCTCCCTGTGCAGGCGGGCCAGCAGGTGCGCGGTGCTCAGCACATCCGGGTGGTCCTTGCCGTACGGCGGCCGGGCGGAGCCGACGGCGTCGGTGAGCAGTCGACGGGCGGAGTAGAGATCGCCCGCGGCGCGCAGGGCGAGGGCCCGGTGCTGCACGGCGGCCAGGGGAGAGGGATGGGACACGTGGCCATGCTGCCGCGTGAGGCCCGTCGGACGCTACCCAGGCCCACCGGTTGGCGGTGGCTCACACGGGTCCGGGCACCCTTCCGACCTGCGTCGACCCATCGGCCGGAAGCTGATGTGCATGATCCACCCGGGGCGTGTACAGTAACTCCCCGTGCGGCCCACCAGGGCGGGCGCGGGTGGAAGTTCACCCCGGTCGACACGGTAGGCTGGACGAGCAGGTCCGGGTGGCGGAATGGCAGACGCGCTAGCTTGAGGTGCTAGTGCCCGTATAGGGCGTGGGGGTTCAAGTCCCCCCTCGGACACATCATTACCACATATCGATCATGATCCGAGCGGGTCGTCCTGCGCGGATGACTCTATGGTCGGTGTGCAAGTGCTCCTGGTCGCAGACGATGGTGACCTTCCTCCTTTGCGGGAGCGTGACCAGGTCGTGTGGAGTCTGGATGCCGCTGGGGATGCTCGGCGAGCCTTGCGATGATGTGGTCTTCCCTGAGATAGAGGATCTTGCGCCGGCGGTTGGTTGGGTGCTGGTGTGGCCGTGGCGGCATCGGTAGCCGGGGCGCTGATCGATCCAGTGCGATTCCATTCTTCGGCCGCATGGTGCGCAGCGCAGTAGGCCGGTGAGCGGGTAGCGGCGGGTCGTGCCGTGGTGGGCGGCTGGCGTCGGTGTTGGTGTGCGCGGGTTGCCGATTCCAGACCTGCCGGCCGGTGTAGCGAGGGTTGGCGAGTGTCGCCGCGACCGTTCGCAGGGTCCACCGGTCGCCGCTGCGGTGTGAATTGCGGTCGGGACCGATGCCCGACGGGCACGGTATGCCGGCGTCGTTGAGGGCGCGCGCGATGCTGGCGAGACTCGGGCCATCCAGGCGTTGTGCGAACGTCCACCGGACGTGTCCGGCCGTGGCCGGATCTGGTTCGAGGCGTCGAAGCCGGCGACCCCAGCGGGCGTGCGCGGCGTTCGGATGAGGGGCGGCGTCGGCGAGTCGGTAACCGTAGGGCGGCCGGCCACCGAGATACCGTCCCCGCGATCTGGGTCGTCGAGCGCGGCCAGCAGCGCGGCGGCCTGGGGGCGCTGCCGCCAGCCGCGGCGGCGGGAGCAGCCGACGTCGAAGTTCTCGGCGACGATCACCCCGTGACCGGCGACGAGCTCGCTGGCGCAGTCCCGCTGCCAGTGCCGAGAGGTCACCCGGTCCTGGTGCTCGACTGTCGACATCCGGCCGTAGAACGCGAACCGCAGACCACACCGCCGGCGGGTAGGCGGTTGCGGACGGGCCTGCGGCTGGCTGTTGAGCCATCGAGTCAGGGGATTTTCGAGATCGTCACGCTGGTTGTCCCACACGCCGATATGAGGTGACCCGGGCCGGCCTGCTGCTAGCTACCAACAACGGATACATCAAGGGATCAGGCCAGTTCAAGCTGTGGGTGGCGGGCATCAGCGGCCAGATCACCCCGGAACCGGGCGGCATGCACGGCATCGTCGGTCCACGCGGGCCTCGGGGAGGACCTGGTCCGCGTGGTCCCCGGGTACACGGGTGCAGAAGCTTTGCTGGCGACACGGAAGTCCTGCTGGCCGCCGGAGACACCAAACCGATCGAAGAGATCGAGGTCGGTGACGTCGTACTGGCCACCGACCCGGAGACGGGGGAGCAGGGACCGCGCACCGTGACCAAGGTGTGGGTCCACGACGACGAACTCCGTGACCTGAACGTGACGGGAGGGCGCCTCCGCACGACCGAGGATCATCCCTACTGAAACGTGACCGACCAGCAGTGGCAGTTCGCCAGCGAACTGGACCCCGGTGATCTGCTGCGGACGGCGGACGGTTCAGAGACCGAGGTCATCGGCTTCGTCAAGGGCAGCAGCCGGGTGGCACTGGCCTACAACCTGACCGTCGATGACATCCACACGTACTATGTGCTCACCGGCAATATCCCGGTCCTCGTGCACAACACAGGGCCGGACGGTTGTATCCCCGGCTATGAAAACCCTGGACACCATGATCCACATGGTGGACCGAACCCGTACAATCCCAAAAAGGGTGTCTTGCCGGCCGACGCGGAAGCGCAGTTCCAGAATAGTATTCTTATTGGCGGGACGCGTTGGACTAAAATCGGTTCCGGCAAGAAGGCCGTCTACTATATATATTCCAACGATGAGCATGGAAATTGGCATTGGAGTGGCAGCTCTAATGGTGTTGACAATCGGGGTAATCCGGTAGAGATTCCCTTGAATCATATTCCTATCCAGGTCCGGCGGGGGTAAGGGTTGAGATTCCTGGACGATGATGGTCAATTCGGGTTGCTGGTGAGCCCTCTCTCTGATCGCCGAATGTTTCGCTTCCAGCTCATCGTGGATGGCCAGCTGGTGGGTGATAGCGAGGGTTGCATCCTCGGTTCGGTGATGACGCAGCTCAAGAATCGGCCGCATATCGACGACAGAAGGCTGGATCTGCTCGACACTGACCCTGTGGGATTTATGGAACTGCTGGCTGATGATGAATTCCTGCATGACTCGGCCATCATGTCGAGCGTCGAGTCACTGGATCGATGGACGGTATATAGCTACGTACGTGCAGGGCGGTTCACCATCGTCGCGCAAGAAGTGTCGACGCATGCGTCCGGTCCCATTTTCGTCGCAAGAATTGATGAAGACGATTTCAAATCCATAGTTGATGCCACCCGAGCCTATTGGTTGAAATCTCAATGACGAAGTAAGGGAGGATTCTCCTCGGGGCGGAGATGGTCCGCAACGGATGGGCTGAGGGTGAAACGGCAAGGAGTTGCGCCTGGCGAGCGGAGGGTCGACACCGATTCTGGCAGAGACCCGCGGAGGGATAGGTTGGTGTGGTTCGATGCAGCACACTCCCCGGCCCGTCAGCCGCTGACGGACCGGGACCAGATCAGACGAGTTGAGGACCTGTGATCGCATTGATGGCAAGCTGGCAGCGGTGGTGGTGGGTGGCGGCGGTGGTCCTCGCGGTCGCTGGCTGTGGTGAGACGGAACCGGGGGGCCGCCCGGTTCCACCTGACAATTCGGCGGAGGTCTGCGCGGACGTCAGGGTGATCGACGAGCGGTACGTCGCCGGTGGTACGCCGGAGGGTCGCGCCTACCACGACGCGGTGAAAGCGGCGTACACCGGCGCCCCCGGCGCGGCTGACGTGGCCGAATTGCGTCGCCGCTATTTCGAGGCGTGGGCCGCGCAACTCCGTCCACTGGTGGAGCGGGTGAGCGACGAGCGACTCCGCGCCGTTCTGCGTCACTACACCGACCTGCTTCGCCAGCAGGCGGCGGGCAGCGCTGATGCGACGGGGACTGATCTGATCAGGGTCCAAAAAGAACTGAATGAGGTTTGCCCCGCTGGTTGAGCAGGCGGGTCGCCTGTTTCTCCGATCGCTCCGAGTCTGACAATTCTGCCGTCGGTGCGGATGTCAGCGGCTTCGTGGCATCTTTTCAACTCGACGGGCGTAAATATTGACGCCTATGAGAGTTTCTCTGGTCGTTCGTGGTCGAGTGGCGCAACGTCAACTTCCGACCGCCGAACGCCGGGCGGCTGACCTTCGAGGTCATCTTCCACGAGGACGGCCGGATCGCCTTCCACTACGGCACCATGACCACCCCCACCGAGCAGGGAGCGGCCGCGACCATCGGGTTGGAGAACGGCTCGGGCACGGTCGCCGCGCTCTACTCCTTCCAGGAGGCGGCGCTCACCGGCAACAGTTCGATCACCTACACCCCGGCCCCGGTCGGCTCGGTCAGCGGCACGCTCACCACGGCGGTGACCGGTCAACCGGTCTCCGGCGCGACAGTGACCCTCAACCCGGGTAACCGCAGCACCACCACCGGCGCCGACGGCGGCTACCAGTTCACCGGCGTCGCCGTCGGCGAGTACACGCTCGCCGCGTCCACCGGCGACAACCGTTGTGCCGGGCGGTACGCCAAGGAGACCGTCAACCACCCGGGCGGGGTCTCCGGGGTGGACCTGTCGGTGATGGTCGACGGGGACGAGTTCGGTTACAAGTGCACCACCGGCGCCCAGACCTTCGTCCCCGGTGACGTGGTCGAGGGGTGGAGCGGTGATGAGACGGTGTGGCCCAAGAACCCGCCGTTCCCGGTCAAGCTCTACGGCGAGTCGTACACGTCGGCCTGGATCAGCGCCAACGGTCTGATCAGCTTCAAGGACCCGGCGTACTTCGGGTGGATCGGGTCGATTCCCGGCACGCTCCCGTCGCCGGCCGCCGAGGGCTCCCCGAACGCCGCCGTCTACGTGCACTGGGACGACTGGGTGGTCGACTCGCAGGCGAAGATCGCCACGAAGATCAGCGGCAGCGCGCCGAACCGGCAGTGGGTGGTGGAATGGCGCAACGTCCACCTCTACGGGGACACCAACACCCGGGCCACCTTCGAGGTGATCTTCAGTGAGGGCGGGGACATCACCCTCGCCTACAGCGGGATCGACCCGGCCAAGCCGGTCGAGCAGGGCGCCGAGGCGACCGTCGGCATCGAGAACGCCAGCGGGTCGCTCGGCTTCCAGTACCTGCACAGGGAGGCGTGGCTGGCCAGTGGGCAGGGCGTGACGTTCAAGCCCAACCCGCCGGGACTGGGTTCGGTCACCGGCGTCGTCACCTGCCAGGGCACGCCGGCGACCGGGGCCAGCGTCACGGTGGCCGGCCTGTCGGCCACCACCGCGGCAAACGGCACCTACCAGGTCAACAACGTGCCGGCCGGATCGTACGCCGTGATCAGCACGGTATCCGCCGGCGCCTGCAAAGGCTCCTCGGTCCACCAGGTCGTGGTCGGCACCAACACCGAACAGGTTGTCGACGTCGCCCTGGCGACCACCCCGGCTGGGGCCGGCTACACGGTGACCGAGCAGCCCGTGGCGTACACCCCGGCGGACACCACGGTCCTGCCGATCACCGGGGGCGACGCGTACACCCAGGTCAGCCTGCCCTTCCCGGTCACCCTGTACGGCCAGACGTACACCACCGGCTGGGTGGACATCAACGGTCTGGTGACCTTCGCCGACCCGGGTGAGCCGTCGCCGGACGCCTGGCCGATCCCGTCGGTGGAGAGTCCGGAGGAACCGAACGCCGCGCTCTACCCGTTCTGGCACGACTGGGTGGTGGACGCAAACGCCAGCGTGCGGACCTCGGTCCGGGGCACCGCACCGAACCGCCAGTTCGTCATCGAGTGGCGCAACGTGCACTCGTACGAGGACCCGCTCACCCGGGTCACCTTCCAGGTGATCATCGACGAGGCCGGTGGCTACAGCTTCGCCTACACCGACAACGACGGGACGTTCCTGGAGCGTGGTGGCGGCGCCACCATCGGTATCGAGAACGGCGACGGTAGCTCCGCGATCCAGTACACCTACCGGCAGCCGGTCCTGCGACCGAGCCTCGGGCTGCGGTTCAACGTACCGACGCCCTGACCGTAGCGCCGACGGATCGTCGGGTACCGGCTGGTCCGCCGGTACCCGACGATCCACCTGCCCGGAGCCACCGGCAGATCGTTCACAGTGCCGGCGGAGACGGTAAGGCTCCGCCGGTCACAGCCGGCCGGCGGCCCTCAGGCCCAGGTACCGGTCGGCGACCTCGGACGCCGGGCACGCCACCGGGGCCTAGGTCCCACGGCCGGACGCGGCGCGGCGAGCGGCGGAGCGCGCCATGTCCGACCGGGTGGCCGGCCTCCGGAGGGGGTCTGTCCCCCGTGCGAGCTACCCGCAAGTGTCCACCGCACGGTGACGATTGTGGCGGCGGAACTTCATAGGTTTCTTCGTGTCCGCGGCGCTCCGGTCGCGGTCTGCGAAGGAGTCATCATGCGCTTCCTCAAACAGCTTCTCGCCGTCGCCGCCGTCGCCCTCGTCGGCGGGCAGAGCGTCGCCGCCGTCGAGGGCAATTTCTTCCTCGCCTTGGTGATCGGCGCTGTGACGGCGGTGCTGGGCGTGGTCGTCTACCGGTGGGTCGTGCGGCGCACCGAGCGCCGTGAGCCGACCGAGCTCGGCCAGGACGGCTGGGGCGGGAAGCTGGGCCGCGCGACGCTCATCGGCTTCGCCATGTTCGCGGCCGTCATCGCCAACATCGCGTTCCTCGGCGGTTACCACGTCGAGGGCTGGGGCTCGCCGACGCAGGCGCTGGGTGTGCTCGGGCTCATGGCGGCCGCCGCGGTCACCGAGGAGCTGCTGTTCCGGGGGGTGCTGTTCCGCATCATCGAGGAGCGTACGGGCACCTGGATCGCTCTCGCCCTGACCGGCGTGGTGTTCGGCGCGATGCACCTGGTGAACCCGGACGCCACCGTGTGGGGGGCGACCGCCATCGCCATCGAGGCCGGGTTCATGCTGGCCGCCTGTTACGCCGCCACCCGGAACCTGTGGGTCCCGATCGGCCTGCACTTCGGTTGGAACTTCGCCGCCGGCGGCATCTTCAGCGTCGTGGTTTCGGGTAACAGCGAGTCGAAGGGGCTGCTCGAGGCCTCGACGTCGGGGCCGGTCGCACTCAGCGGCGGCGCTTTCGGGCCGGAGGGCAGCCTGTACGCGGTGCTGGCCGGCGCGGTGCTGACCGTGGTGTTCCTGTGGCTGGCCAAGCGCCGCGGGCACATCGTCCCGCGCCGCCATCGCGCGGCGCAGGCCCCGGCAACCGCTACAGTCACCCAGTGATCAAGCTCCGGAGGCTTCCGGATCTGTGGCGGCAGTGGCCGATCACGGTCCGGGATCTCCCGTTCGCCCTGGCCCTCGCCCTCGCGGCGGTGGTCCCGGCGCTGGAGCGGCAGGGTACGCAGCTCGGCGACCTCCCGGACCGCCCGTACGACGCGCTGACCGTCGGTGTCGTCGCCCTGGAGTGCCTGCCGCTGGCCGTACGCCGTCGGTGGCCGGCCGTCTGCCTCGCGCTGGTGTCGCTCGGCTTCGCGATCGACCAGCTTCGCGGCTACCACACCATCGCGGGTACGGGACTGGCCATCGCGCTCATCAGCGCCGGCGCCCACCTGGAGCGGCGCCGCTGGGTCGTCGCGGGTCTCGCCTCGGCGGCGTACGTGCCCCTGGCGATCTCCCTCGACCGGCTCGGCTCGGGTGAGGGCGTCGCGGGGTTCACCACCTTCTACCTGTTGCTGGCGCTCGCGTGGGGCATCGGGGCGTGGCTGCGCCAGAACCGGGCCGCCGAGGCGGAACGCCGCCGCCATGTCGAGGATGCCACCCGTACGGCGGAGCGCACGCGCATCGCCCGGGAGCTGCACGACGTCGTCACCCACCACGTGACGGCGATGGTCGTGCAGGCCGAGGCGGCGCGCTACCTGACCGGCGCCCCGGACAAGCTGGACCAGGCCTTGACCGCGATCACCGGCACCGGCCGCCGGGCCGTCGGCGACCTGCGGCAGCTGCTCGACCTGCTCAACCCGGATCACAGCACAGGCGATCCGCGTACGCCGTCCGTCGGCGACCTGGACGCCCTCGTCGACCATTCCCGGCAGGCCGGACAGCCGGTCGAGTTCGTCCGGGAGGGCACGTCGGTGGCGACCACCGGCGGCGCCGAGGTGGCGGCGTACCGGGTGGTGCAGGAGGCGCTGACGAACGCGCTGAAGTACGCGCACGGCAGCCGGACCAGGGTTCACGTCCACCACGGGGAAGGAGAGACGACCGTGGAGATCAGCACCGACGGCTCCGGATCCGGCAGCGCGTCCCCGGGCGGCAGCGGGCGCGGCCTCGCCGGGCTCCACGAGCGGGTCACCGCCCTCGGTGGCGACTTCAGCGCGAGCGCGCAGGCCGGCGGCGGTTTCCTCGTGCGGGCCCGGATCCCCGCTGGAAACCCGTCATGACCGCGCCGGTCCGGGTGCTGGTCTGCGACGACCAGGAGCTGATCCGCGCCGGATTCGCGACGATCATCGACGCACAGCCCGACATGGAGATCGTCGGCGAGTGCGGCGACGGGCGCGCGGCGGTCGACCTGGCCGTTCGGCTCCGGCCGGACGTGGTGGTGATGGACGTCCGGATGCCGGTGCTCGACGGCATCGAGGCGACCCGCCTGCTGGCTGGCGCCGGGGTCCCCGAGCCGGTGAAGGTTCTCGTGGTGACGACGTTCAACCTCGATGAGTACGTCTACGAGGCGCTGCGTGCGGGCGCCAGCGGCTTCCTGCTCAAGGACGCCCCACCGGCACAGCTGCTCCACGGCATCCGCACGGTGGCGACGGGCGCCGCGCTGCTGGCCCCGGAGGTGACCCGGCGGCTGGTGGGCCGCTACGCGGCCCGCATCCGCCCGGCCGAGGGCGACCCAGGCGGCGGCGCGTTGACCCCGCGCGAGATGGAGGTGCTCCGGCTCATCGCGGAGGGCCTGTCCAACAGCGAGATCGCCGCGGCCCTGGTGATCAGCCAGGAGACGGTCAAGACGTACGTGTCCCGCATCCTCACCAAGCTCGACCTGCGCGACCGGGTCCAGGCCGTGGTGTACGCGTACCGTCGGGGCCTGGTGACCTGAGGCGGCCCGCTACTCCTCGCGGTGTTCGTGCACACGAGCAGGGCCGGGCCCAGCCGGAGTTGGCGTGCGTCGACGCCAGCCCACGCCTGCCCCACGTGTGATCGGCCGGCGCCGGTCGTCGTCAGGAGAGGCGTTCGATCGTCGTGGGGACCAGGCCGTGGCCGCGGGCCACGTCGGTGAGCTGGCGCAGCACCCAGCGCAGTCCCTCTCCACCGGCCGGGTCGGACGTCACGTCGATGCTCCACGCGACACCGCCGACGCGGCGGAGACGCCAGAGGTGGTTCGTGTCGTTGACCCGCAGCCGGCCGGTGCCGACCACGCCAGGCTCGGTCACGTCCGTGCCGGGGGCGGCGCCGAGCCGCAGCAACGCCGACAGGCGGGCTATCGCGTCACCGTCCGGTTCACCGGCGAAGAGCACCCGGTGAACGGCCGGGCCGGTGCCCAGCCGCAGCGGTGCGCCGGCCGCCAGCGGGACGTCGTCGCTGAAGTGGCGGCGCAGCGTGTCCTCGTCCGGTAGCGTCCCGCCGCCGAGTCGACCGTACGCCGCTTCCGCCCCGGGGCGGTTGACGGCCGTCAGCCGGGAGCGCAGGCGCCGGTCCGTGCGGACTGCTCGCACGAATGCCGCCGAGCTCCACCAGCCGGCGTCCGCCGCCGTCCAGCAGGCACCGCGCAGCCGTACGGCCGACAGGTCGTCGTCCAGCACGAACTCCTCGACCAGCAGTCCCGCCCCCGTCGTGTCCTCCCCGCCGCCCGCTTGCAGCAGGTAGTAGTGGAGCATCGCAGTGCTTGCGGGCAGCGTCGGGGTCACCGGGGTCATTCCGGGACGATACTGCCTCGTCAGGCCGACCCAGCCGTTGGCGGTGCCGCACCGTGACTCGGCCAATGGGCCGGTGCGCGCCGTTTCCTCGGTCGGCTGCGGCGGGGCCGCCGACACCGCCTTGGTCGGTGGTCACCGCATGGCGCGACGGCAGCGGGCCAGCTCCGCGCGTAGGTCGCGGCGCAGCGACCGGTCCACCTCGGGCTGGGTGAGCGCGCGGGTGAAGTCGCGGGCCGCTTCCTCCCACCGTCCCAGCCGCATCAGCGCCGTGCCGCGGTTGTAGCGGGGGACAGGTGCCTCCGACAGCGCGACCGCCCGGTCCAGGTCGGCCAGGGCGGCGGGCACGTCGCCGCGTTCGAAGCGGATCGCGGCACGGTTCGTCCAAGCCTCGACCAGCTCCGGATCCCCGGCCAGCGCCTTGCTGAACAGCTGGTCGGCTTCGGCGAGGCTGCCGCGCTCCGAGCGGATCAGCCCGAGGGTGCACAGCAGCGCGGGCTCCTGCGGGGCCAGCGCCAGCCCGGCCCGCGCGTGCGTCTCGGCCTGATCGAACGCGTCGCCTCGGACGTGCAGGTTGACCAGGGCGATCCGGGCGTCGAGGTGCCGGGGGTCGATTGTCAGCACGCGCTCCAGGTCGGCACGCGCCCGCGCGGCACGGCCCCGCTCCTGTCGGATCATGGCCCGGTTGTAGTACGCCTCCGGCAGGTGAGGTCCCAGGCGGATCGCGGTGTCGTAGTCCCTGATCGCGGCCCGTGGCCGCCCCGCCGCCCGGTGCAGGGCGGCCCGGTCCACGTAGTACTCGCAGTTGCCGGGGTCGTGGGCGATCACGGCGTCGAGGTCCGTCAGGGCCCGCGCCGGATCGCCCAGGGCGAGATGCACCTGCGCCCGGTTGTGACGTAGCCGGGCCAGGTCCTGCGGGCGCTCGCCCGGGGCGAGCACCGCGGCCAGCCGGGCCAGCCCGTCGTCGATCAGCCGTAGCGCGGAGGCGGGATCGCCCTCCCTGCTGTCCAGCAGTGCCAGGCCCTGCTCGTAGAAGACGGTGGACAGCACCCGCTGCCGTGGGTCGTTCAGCCCGCCGGCGAGGTGGAGCGCCTTCTCCAGCCAGTGCCGCGCCTGCGCCGGGTCCTGGTCGGCGGCCGGCAGGTGCCGGGCGTACAGCATGGCGGTGGCGTACGCGGCCGACATGGTGATCTTGGGGTTGTCGGTGGCAGCGCGGGCTTCGTGGTAGAGGTCGAGGGCTTCGGTGGCGCGGTCCAGCGCCGCCAGGGCGGTGGCCAGGCCGGTGGTGAACGCCCACCAGTGCCGCAGGTCGCCGTCGGGAGTCACCACGGCGCGCCCGCGTCGGGCGGTTCGGGCCGCGTGGTGGTAGAAGCCGTGGGCCAGGCTGTCACCCAGGGCCGTGCGCATCGCCTCCAGCGTCGGGGCGGCCGTTGCCGCCTGGCGGGGGCCGCTGTCGTGCAGGGCGAGGCTCACGGGGGACGGGCCGAGTCGGCGCGTCAGCGCGTCCAGCAGCTCGCGGGTGGTGTCGTCGGCGCTTCCGACGTGCGTGAACCGCACCGTGACCGGGCGGCGGAGCCGGTCTGCCCAGGCCGCCACGAATTCGGCCGCGCCGTAGGCCAGGTAGGCGGTGCGTCGGGCGGGATGGAACCGGATCGGCTCCTCCTCGGCGGCCGATCGTGCCGTGCCGTCCAGGTGGGGAGCGATCGCGTGCAGCTCGATCCTGTGGCGGGACGCCAGGCGGGGGCGGTCGGCGGCGATTCGGCCGAGGAAGGCGGAGACTCCGGCGTACGGCCCGTGGGCGCGGTGGCAGTCGTAGCCGGCCGGCTCGTCGGTCATGGCCCGGTCGATCGCCGCCGGGGCGGGCGCCCGGGAGCGCCCGCCGTGTCGGCTGCTACCAGCACCACTCGATCCAGAGCCGGCGGGCCCCGGACAGCAGGCGCAGCGAGCTCTTGCGACGGACGGTCATCTTCCTCATGAGGTTCCTCCAATGTGGATCACTCTGGGACGGGTTCGAGACTAATCGATATCTGTATAGATATGAAGCTGACTCGCGGCGTCGGGCGGTAGTCGAGCCTCCCCGCCCGCGCCGAGCCGGCTTCGCCTGCTGCCGTCGCAGTGCTGGACGAAGGCGGTGACGTCCTGGTGTTCGGCTACCGGGGCGGCGCCGACACCGACGGGACGCGCCGGCGCGCCCGCCTGGTCCCGACCGAGCGACGCGTCGCGCTGCTCGCGGCGGTCCGCGTCGGACACCTCCTCGCCGCCCGTCCTTCTTCCCGCTCCACGCTGTACGCAGGGCCCGCGTCGACGGAACCCTCCCATGACGCCGGCCCGGCGGCCGGCTCCTGCCCCTAGGTGATCTCGGTCGTCATCTGGCGTCTCTCCCCTGATCGGTCGATCAGCCATTATTTGTGCAGTCCCTCAAATCATGATGACGGGGAAGTCGTCGCCCGTCGGGGGCCGGAATGCGATGGCCTCCCGCACGGTCGGTAGTCGCGGGGCTGCTTCCAGTCAGGCATCATCGACGGAACCTGGAATTCTGCTTGAAGGGGCCAGGTGTGGACAGGCGCTGTCCCCTGTTGGCTGAGGATGGGTCGGGGTCAACTCCCACTGGCCTGGATCGCCTGACCCGTTCCCCGTCTTTCGGCGCCAAGGGCACTCGGTCCAGGCCATCAGCCCTGCCAGCAGCATCAATGGCCAGGGGCGGCCTCGGTCCGGGAAAAGCTCCCACCGTCGTTAGGGTGCCCGGGCGGGTGCTTCGGCGCGGGGTACCGGGACGAGCAAATGCGACCCGTACCAGACATAGCGCGCGAAATGCGGTCCCTTGCGTGGCACCGGGTGCGCGGCTACGCTCGCCGCATTGAAGATCGCATATTGTTCCGAACTGCGGTTTTATGCGGCCATGCCTTTCCTGTGAATCGTCGCGCCTTGCCCAGGTGACTGTCTTTCATTCGAGGCGGTCTGATCCGTAGGCGATGTCCCGCGCCGCAAGGCGCGGAGTCGGGTTGCGGTCCGGCCGTGCAACTTCCGTAACGGGGGTCTTCAGTTGCAGCTCGTTCCCGAGGGCTCCGCCCTGATGTCAGGACGGTTGTCCAGCGGCCCGTCTCGCCAGGTGCACGACGAGATCCTCCGACCGCAGTTCATCTTCGACATGACTCACCTGCTTCCGCACTATCTCGCTGTGGAAGTGGTCCTCCTGTTCGAGTACGAACGGATGGGGGTCATCACCGGCGACCAGCGCCGAGACATCGCGGACAAGCTTGGCAGGATCGACGAGACGACGCTCAGCGCCGACCCCGCCACCAACATGTCCGATACGTCGATGGCCATCGAGCAATGGGTGCATCGTCAGCTGACCGAGCCGGTCCCGACCTGGCACGTCGACCGCAGTCGTAACGATTCTCAGGCGACCGCACACGCTCTCGCGGCACGCGAGTGGTTCGGTGGGGCGGCGGAGGACCTGCTGGGCCTCGGCGAGGCCGTCCATCGACTCGCCAACGGTACGACCGATCTGCTGATGCCGGGATACACCCATCTGCAGGCAGCCCAGGTGATCACTCCCGGCTTCTATCTGGCCGCCCTCTCCCAGCAGATCCTGCACAACCTGCGCCGCTGGCTCGCCACCTATGACGGCAACGACCTCTCCCCGCTCGGCGCGGGCTCGATGGCGGGTCAGCAGCTGCCCTGGGACCGCCATCGCATGGCACGTCTGCTCGGCTTCGCGGGACCGGTTCCGCACTCCCTGACCGCGGTGGCGTCCCGGTCGCTGGCCTTGGAGATGATGGCGGAATTCTCCATTCTGAGTGCCGAACTGAGCCGCTTCGTCACCGATCTCATGGCCTGGGGCAGCAACGAGTACGCCTTCATCGACCTGCCTGACGAACTTTCCGGCATCTCGGCGGCGATGCCGCAGAAGAAGAACTTCCCGATCCTGGAGCGGATCCGCGGAAAGCTGGCACATCTCGGCGCCTTTGGTGTGGACATCGTCCTCGCCCAACGCTCGACGCCCTATTCCAACATGGTGGAGGTGTCCAAGGAGGCGACCGCGAACCTCCATGCCTCCGTCTCCACCACGCGGACCGCTCTGCGGCTCTTCTCGACTGTCATCGACAACCTGCGTTTCCGATCCGACCGGATGCGGGAAGCCTGCCGGCGGGAGTACCTGGGCGCGTTCACACTGGCGAACGACCTGACCCTGAACGACGGGATTCCCTGGCGCGACGCCCAGATCGTCGTCGGGCAGTACATCGCCGCGGCCATCTCCTCCGACATCCCGCCCCATCCCGGAGACCCCGCGCTGTTGGCCGAGGTCGCCGGCCGGCACGGATACCAGGTCTCCGACGGCGCACGGGTGCTCGCCAACGCCTTCGACATCGACAACGCGATTCGTGGCAAGCGGTCGGCGGGCTCGGTCAATCCCCAGGCGTTGACCGACCTGCTCGCCAGCCAGGCGGACGACTTCCGACTCCTCCGGCAGCAGTGGGACGACCGTCGTGAACGGCGAGGTTCCGCTCGGGCGCTGCTCGGGCGTCAATGAGCGTCGAATCGGGGAAGGAATGACGATCTTGAGCGGAGC
The DNA here is from genome assembly GCF_051386315.1 of Micromonospora sp. URMC 107. Lineage (NCBI taxonomy): Bacteria > Bacillati > Actinomycetota > Actinomycetes > Micromonosporales > Micromonosporaceae > Micromonospora > Micromonospora sp. URMC 107. Next base: position 84,942 of record NZ_JBPQTK010000006.1, on the reverse strand, counting down.
GGCCCGGTTCGGCGCGAACGACATCGGCACCTACGAACGATCGGGGGCCAGCGCGTGATCTTCCAGAACGTCGTCGACGCCATCGGGCACACGCCGTTGATCAGGCTGCGGATGGATGTCGACCCACGCGTCCAGGTGTACGCCAAACTCGAACTCCAGAACCTCTTCGCGATGAAGGACCGAGTCGCCCGCCACGTGATCCTCGAGGCCAGACGGCTGGGCGTACTCCAGCCGGGCGCGCCGATCGTCGAGAGTTCCTCCGGCACGATGGCGCTGGGAGTCGCCCTCGTCGGAACCGCCCTGGGACATCCGGTGCACGTCGTCACCGACCCCCGGATCGACCCCGTGACGCTCGCCAAGCTGCGGGCCCTGGGCTGCCAGGTGCACGTCGTCGACCGGATGTCCAGCCAGGGCTGGCAGGGCGCCCGCCTCGAACGGCTGCACGAGCTCCTCGAAGGCCTGCCGGGTGCGTTCTTTCCCGAGCAGTACCGGAATCCGGACAACCCGGGTGCGTACCGGTCCCTGGCCGCAGAGCTGCTGGGGGACCTCACCTCCTTCGACGTCCTGGTCGGGGCGGTCGGCACCGGTGGATCGCTGTGCGGCTCGGCCCGGGCGCTGCGACGCGCGCTGCCCGAGCTGCGAGTGGTGGGGGTGGACTGCGTGGGCAGCGTGCTGTTCGGCCAACCGGACGTGCCCACCAGGCTCCAGGGCGGACTCGGCAACAGCCTCGAGCCCGCCAACCTGGACCGTCGCCAGATCGACGAGGTGCACTGGCTCAACGACCGTGAGGCGTTCCGCGCCACCCGTGACCTGGCCCGCGAACAGCAGATCTTCGGCGGGAACACGTCGGGCTCGGTCTACCAGGTGTTGAAGGACGTGGCTCGCCGGACGGAGCCGGGGACCAGGATCGTCGGCATCTTCCCCGACCGCGGCGACCGGTACGCGCAGACCGTCTACGACGACGGATGGGCCGTCGACCGCCTCCACGAAATGGACGCGATGGACCAGCCGCGTCCGATCAACTCCGGCGAGGTCGCCGTGAGCTGGTCGCGGACGGACGACGTCGCGCGCACGAACGACGAGCGGTACCTGTTGTTCCTGGAGGCGAACACGAGCGGGACCGGCGTGCTCGCCCTGAGCGTCGCGCGACGGATGGGGCTGCGTCCGGTACTCCTCACCGACCGTCCCGACCGCTACCCGGGTCTCGCCGACACCGACTGCGAGGTCCTCGTCTGCGAGACCCACGACCTGCCGGCCCTGCGCTCGCTCATTCAGGGCAGGTTCCGTCGTGAACAGCTCGCCGGGGTGACGACGACGAGCGACTTCTACACCGTGCTCGCCGCCGAGTTGGCCGACTGGCTGGGACTGCCGGGCAACCCGCCGGCAGCCGTGGCCGCCTGCCGGAACAAGGCCCTGCTGCGGGAGGCGCTGCGGGACAGCGGGATCCGGCAACCCCGCTTCGTCGCGGTGACGGACCCGGCCCGGGCGGCTGCCGCGGTGAGCGAGGTCGGCCTGCCGTGCGTGGTGAAGCCCGCGGACGACTCCGGATCGAACGCCGTGCTGCTCTGCGCCACCGTCGAGGAGGCGACCGCGCACGTGGAGACGGTCCTGGCGATGCGCCTCAACGTCCGGGGCATGCCGACCGCCCGCTGCGCACTGGTCGAGGAGTACCTGCCGGGTGCCGAGTTCAGCGTCGAGGTGTTCGGCGAGAGCACCGGGAACCGCTGTCTCGGGATCACCGAGAAGCGGGTGACCGGTGGGCCGCACTTCGTGGAGCTCGGCCACGTCTTTCCCGCGGACCTGCCGGCGGATCAGGCATCCGAGCTGGTGGACGCCGTCCTGCGGGCACTCGCCACGGTCGGGATGTCACACGGGGCGACCCACACCGAGGTACGCCGCACGCCGTCCGGCCCGGCCATCATCGAGATCAATCCCCGCCCGGCCGGCGGGATGATCCCCGAGCTCTACCGCCTCGCCACCGGCTCCGACCTGCTCGCCGCGCAGCTGGCCTCGGTCGTCGGAGAACCGACCCGGCTCGCCTCGACCACGCACGGCTACGCCGGGATCGGGTTCCTGGTGGCTTCTCGACCCGGGACATTCCGGGGCACCGCGGGCGGGGCGGAGATCGAGCGCCTCGACGGCGTCGAACAGGTGACCGTGACGGCGTCCCCGGGCACGCCCGTGCGACCACCACGGAACGCCTACGACCGCCTGGGGTACGTCATCGCCACGGGCTCCAGCAGAGCGGAGGTCGTCCACCGGATCCACACCGCCGTGGACCAGGTCCAGCTGCTGGTCGACGAGGAGCGCCCGGAGGCCTTCAGCGACGAAGCGTCCCTGGCCCCGGCCCACTGAGAGACGACCATGACGCACACCTCGCTCATCGCGGCCCTGTCAGCCTGGGCGGACACCCGGGCGGACGACCACGCTCTGACCTTCGTCGACAGTGCCGGGGCGGCGACCAGCACCACGTACGGGCAGCTCGACGAGGCCGCTCGTACCGTGGCCGGCCACCTGCGGTCGATCGCCGAACCGGGCGACCGGGCGCTGCTGCTCTTCCCACCCGGCCTCGACTACGTCACCGCCTTCCTCGGCTGCCTCTACGCCAACGTGGTCGCGGTGCCGCTCTACCCACCGGGCCCCCACACGCGCCTCGACCGCGTCACCTCCGTGGTGCGCGACTGCGGAGCCACCCACGCGCTGACCACCGAGAAGCTGGTCGAACCGCTGTCGGGGCTGGCGGCCGGGCCGGACGGACCGACGGTGCACCCGATCGAGGCGGTGCGGGCGCAAGCCGCTCCGGTGGGGCCGCACCGGCCGGAGCGGGGCGACCTCGCCTTCCTCCAGTACACCTCCGGATCGACGGGCGATCCCAAGGGGGTCATGGTCGGCCACGGCAACCTCACCGACAACCACCGGGCCATCGCTGCCGGCTTCGGGATCGGCAGCGACGACGTGGTGCTCAGCTGGCTGCCGATGTACCACGACATGGGCCTCATCGGCACCACGTTGCTGCCGCTGTTCGTGGGCGTGCCGGCGATCCTGCTCGACACGTTCGCGTTCGTCCGGGATCCGTTGCGGTGGCCGGCGGAGGTGTCCCGTTTCAAGGCGACCTGTTCCGGTGGACCCAACTTCGCCTACCAGCTCCTGGCGGACCGCTTCGACGCCGGGCTGCTCGACGGGGTCGACCTCAGCTCGTGGCGGATCGCGTTCAACGGCGCGGAGCCGGTCGACAGGCGGACGATGGACGCGTTCTCCGCCGCGTACGCGCCGCTCGGGTTCGACCGCCGAGCCTTCTACCCGTGCTACGGCCTGGCGGAGGCGACGCTCTTCGTCAGCGGCCCCGAGGCGTCCACCGGCTACCGCGCCAGCACCTTCGACCGGGACGCTCTCGCAACGGGCCGGCTGACCGAGGCGACCGGCGCGGCCGGGACGGATCCGGTCACGCTGGTCTCCTGCGGCACCCCGCCCCCGGGTACGACGGTCGCCGTGCGCCGCGCGGACGGCGAACCCTGCGCCGCGGGCGAGGTCGGCGAGATCTGCGTGCGATCCGGCGGGGTGGCCGCCGGATACTGGGGCAGGTCCGACTCCGCCGCGACGTTCGCCGCCACCGTCGGCGGCCAGCCGGGGACATTCCTGCGTACCGGGGACCTCGGCGCGATGTACGACGGCGAACTCTACGTCGCGGGGCGCCAGAAGGATCTGATCATCCGGGCGGGCCGCAACCACCACCCGCACGATATCGAAACCGTCGCCACCGCGGGCGACGAGCACCTGCGCCAGGGCGGTGCCGCGGCGTTCCAGCCGGAGACCGGTGACCAGCGGGTGGCGCTGGTGGTCGAGGCGTCCCGCAGCGGGCTGGTGCGGCTGCGCGCGGACCCTGCGCTGCTCACGTCGTTGACCGATGGGCTGCGGCGTCGGGTCGCCACCGAGTGCGGGTTGGACCTCGACGACGTGGTCGTCGTCATGCCCGGCGCGATACCGAAGACCTCCAGCGGGAAGATCCGCCGGCGTGCCACCAGGGAGCTGTTCGCCGGCGGACGGCTCAAGCTCGTCGTGCCGGCGGTCGCGACCGTGGCACCCGAGCGGGCCGCCGCCGACGCCCACCCCGGCGACCGGTCCACCGCCGTGGAACAGCTCGTCCGGCGGTACGCGAACCTCGGCGGGGCCGAGTTGGACCGGTCGCTGCCGCTGGCGGCGCTGGGACTCGGTTCGCTGCGACTGATCGAACTCAAGGCGGCGGTCGAGCGGCTGGTGAACGGCACCCTGGACACCGAGCTGTTCTTCGGCGACCGGTCGGTGGCCGAGCTGGTCGCCGCCGCCGCGGCGCCCGGCCCGGCCGCCGCCCCGCTGCCGGCGCAGACCGGCGCGGTGGGCCCCGCCTCGGCCGGCCAGGTCGAGCTGCACTTCTACGACGAGGTGTCCCGCGGCAACCGGGCGAACAACCTCGCGATCGCCCTGCGCGTCTCCGGCCGCGTGGAGGAGCAACTGCTGCGTGCCGCGATCGACACGGCCGTCGCCCGGCACCCCGCGCTGCGTACGACGCTCGGACCGCTCGGCTCCGGCGTCCAGACCGTTCATGACCAGGGCGCGGTCGACTGGGAGTGCCGGGCCTTCCCGGACGGTCCCGACGAGGCGGTACGGGCCTACCTGCACGAGCGGGCCTACCGTCCGTTCGACCTGGTGAAGGGCCCGCTGGTGCGGGCCGGGGTGGCGTACCCGCCGGACGGCACGGTGCTGCTCGTGGCGTGTCATCACGCGGTCGTCGACCACTGGTCGCTCCAGCTCCTGCTCGCCGAGATCCTGCCCCGGATCACGGGCGGCGACGCCCCGCCGGCCACGGCGGGACCGGGCGCGGCGGACGCCACCGACTGGGCCCGGCTGCAGCAGCAGGCGCGACTCGATCCCGATCGGCGGGACCGCGTCACGGCCCTGGCGCTGAAGTGGCGACCACTGCGTGACCTCGTCCTCTTTCCGGAGCGACCTGCTTCAGCCCGGTCTGGACGACGACGACCGGACCCGGAGCGGCACCGGGCCGGCTGGATCGACTTCGAGGTCGACCCGGACGTCGTACGGCTCCTCCACCGGCACGCGGCGCGGCGCGGCTTCACCCCCTTCGTCTCCCTGTTGACCGCCTACGCCGAAGCCCTGCACCAGGTGACCGGCGAGCCGCGGATCGTCATCGGCGCGCCGCATCACGGGCGCACCGACCAGCGCTTCGCCGGCACCGTCGGCTACCTGGTCAACATGGTGCCCATCCTCGGTGACCTGACCGACCGGCCCGATCCGTCGACCCTCGAGGAACGCCTGTGGCGGGAACTGCGGGCGGCACTGTCGACCGCCGACGTCCCCTTCAGCGACCTGGTCCGGGCACTCGCCGCCGATCGGCACGGCCAGAATCCGCTCTTCCAGGCGACGTTGACGCTTCAGCAGCCGGTGGACGGCAGCGACGTGGGACTGTCCGTGCCCTGGAGCCGCCGGCGGCGACGGATCGGGTCCCACGACGTCGAGACGTTCGACCTGCCGCCCGTGGACGCCGCCTTCGCGACGAGCCTCTACGGCGCCCTCGACGCCGGTGGACTCGCGTTCCGCCTCGTCCATCAACGCAACCTCGTGTCCCCGCAGGTGGCAGCCGAGGTGTGTCGGCGCTTCTCCGAGAGTCTCGTCCGGTTGGTCCGACGGCCGTCCACACCACTCGCTCACGACACGGTTCGACTCAGCTAAGGCGGAGATGATGACTGCTTCCGATGTTGCCGTCGGTAATCTGGTGGAGTCGTTCGACGAGGTCGTCCGACGTCACCCGGACAGCGTCGCGGTGTGCTGCGGAGACCGGCGGATGTCGTACGCCGAGGTGGCCGCCCGGTCGACGGCTCTCGCCGTGGCGATCAGGGCGCGGGTCGACGACCCGTCCCGTCCGGTGCTGCTGCTCCTGCCGCGTTCGGTGGACATGGTGATCGCGAGCCTGGCCGTGCTGCGGGTGGGCGCGGCGTACGTGCCGGTCGATCCGTCCGCTCCCGCCGCCCGGCTGAGGCTGATCGTGGCGGACGCGGCGCCCTCGGTGGTGTTGACGACTCCCGAGCTGGCGGAGCTGCTGTCGCCGGACACCCCGGTGATGGGGCCGCGGGACGTCGCGGAGGACCGGAGCGACGACACCGACGGGCGGTGCCCCGCGGCGTGGGACACCCGCGCCTACGTGATCTACACCTCGGGCACCACCGGGCGGCCGAAGGGCGTGGAGGTCAGCCACGGCAACGTGCTGCGGCTGATCCGGGCCACCCAGCCGCAGTTCGGCTTCGGCGCCGGGGACGTCTGGACGATGTTCCACTCGTTCGCCTTCGACTTCTCCGTCTGGGAGATGTGGGGGGCGCTGCTGTCCGGTGGCCGGCTGGTCATCGTGGGACAGGACGTCGCACGGGACCCGGTGGCCTTCCGGGCGTTGCTCGCCGTGGAACAGGTGACGATGCTCAGCCAGACGCCCACCGCCTTCAACAGCCTGGCCGCGCACGAGGTCTCCCAGGCCGACAGGCTGCCGCTGAAGTGGGTGGTCTTCGGCGGTGAGGCGCTGCGCTTCGGTGACCTCCGGCCCTGGGTGGGCAGATACGGCGACCAGCAGCCGCAGCTGGTCAACATGTACGGCATCACGGAGACGACGGTCCACTCCTCGTACCGCAGGGTTCTGGAGGCCGACCTGACGAGCACGGCCAGCCTCATCGGGCGTCCGCTGTCGGACCTCGACTTCCTGCTCTGGGACGAGCAGGGCCGGCCGGTGGCCCCGGGCCAGACCGGTGAGATCGTCGTGACCGGACCGGGGGTGGCCACCGGATACCTGGGCCAGCCCGGATCAACCGCCGAGCGGTTCCTCGACCTGACCGTCGACGGCAGGCCCGTGCGGGGATACCGGTCCGGTGACCTCGCGCGCCTGACTCCCGCGGGGGAGTACGAGTACCTGGGGCGGGCCGACGACCAGGTCAAGATCCGTGGGCACCGGGTCGAGCTCGGGGAGATCCACGCGGCGCTGACCGCGGTACCCGGCGTCGGGCAGGTCGCGGTGACCGTCCGTCGGGCGCGGCCGCAGCGCAATCCGGTGGTGAAGGAGGAAGCGGTGTCCGGGCGGATCTCCCCGGTCCGCAGCCTCGTCCGGGCCGGGCGGCCGGCGGCGTCGGGCACCGGCAACGACCGGACGCAGATCGTCGCGTACGTGACCCACGACCCCGGCTGCGAGCTGGCGGAGATTCCGGAACTGCTGCGGGCGAGCCTGCCGTCGTACATGCTTCCGGCGTTCATCGTCCCGGTGCCGGAGATTCCCGTCAACGCCAACGGGAAGGTCGACTTCACGCTCCTGCCCGCACCGACCGCGGCCAACCAGCTCCGAGCGCCGATGGCCACGGAGGCAATCGCCGACGCCTCGTCGGCGGCCGTGGAGCGGGCGATCTGCGCGCTGTTCGAGGAGGTGCTCGGCGTCGAGGGGGTGGGACCCGACGACTCCTTCTTCGGCATCGGCGGGGACTCCATCGTCGCGGTGCAGCTGCGTGCGGCCGCGGCGAACCGCGGGATGACGCTGGACCTGGCCGACATCTACGAGCTGAGGACGCCGCGTGCGCTGGCCGCCAACGCGGTCGCCACGGACGAGTCGGTCGACCCGCCGGTCGAGCCGTTCAGCCTCATCGACCCGGCGGACCGGGCGCTCCTGCCGGCCGGCACGGTGGACGCCTACCCGGTGGCCACCCTCCAGGCCGGCGTGCTGTTCCACAGCGCGTACGCCGAAGGCGTCAACATGTACTGCGACATCTTCATGTTCCGGTTGCGCGCCAGGTTCGACCACGACGCCATGAGCCGCGCGCTCGCGCGGGTGACCGAGCGCCACGAGATCCTGCGGACGTCGTTCCACCTGTCCGGCTTCTCGCAGCCGCTCCAGGTCGTCCACGCGCAGGCCCGCACCCCGCTGAGCGTGACGGACCTGAGCCGGTTCGACGAGGACCGGCAGCTGGCCGAGTTCGAGGCCTGGCGACGCCGGGAGATGAGCAACCCGTACGACTGGGCGCGGCCGCCACTGGTCCGGTTCACGGCGCACCTGCTCGGCCCGGACGAGTTCATGTTCTCCATGAGCTTCCACGACACGATGTTCGACGGGTGGAGCGAGACCTCACTGCTCGCGGAGATCCTCGTCGACTACTGGCAGGACCTGCGGGGCATCGCGTCGCACGACCGTGCCCTGCCCGTCCGCCGGTACGCCGACTTCATCGCCAAGGAACAGGCCGTGCTTCGCGACGAGGCGGTCCGGGACTTCTGGCGGCAGGAACTGGCCGACGTCGAGCCGAGCCTGCTGCCCCGCCTGGCCCGGGGCTCCGGCGACGTCCACCAGGGACGGATGGGCTTCCTCAGCGTGGACCTCCCGGCGGAACTCTCCGACCGCCTGCACCAGCTCGCCGCCGCCTGCGGGGTGTCGGTCAAACACGTGGTGATGGCCGTCCAGGCCCGGGTGGTGATGGTGCTCACGGGACGCGACGACGTCGTGCTCGGCGTCGCCGCCAACGGGCGGGTCGAGGAGGAGGGCGGCACCGAGGTCATCGGCCTGCACCTCAACCTCGTACCCTTCCGGCTCCGGCCGCGGGGTCGCACCTGGCGCGACCTGATCGCGGCGACCAGCGACAAGGAACGGGAGTTGCTGCCGGTGCGGCGCTTCCCGCACGCCGAGATGCTCCGCCTCGCCGGCGTACCCGAGCTGACCGACATCATGTTCAACTACACCCACTTCCACGGCTACGAACGGCTCGCCCATGCCACGGGCATCGAGGTGGTGGACGGCTTCGGCTACATCCAGACCAACTTCACCCTGCGGGCCGAGTTCAACAAGGATCCGTTCAGTCGACTGCTCACGCTCGACCTCGAAGCGAACATGGAGCGGATCTCGGAGGACCAGCTCCACGAGGTGGCGGACATCTTCCTGCGGGCGCTGACGAGCGTCGTCGACCAGCCGGACGACGAGCCGACGCAGGTCGCGCTGCTCGGTGAGCAGCGGTACCGGGCGTTGCTGGAGATCTCACGCGGGCCGGTCGAGCCGGCGACGGCGACGGGCTTCCTCGAACGGATGGCCCGTTCGGTCGAGACGTTCCCCGACGAGGTGGCCGCCGTCTGCCGCGGCCGCGAGATCACCTACCGGGAGCTCGCCGCACACGTCGAGCGGGTGGCCGGATGGCTGCGTGCGCGGCAGGTGGGTCACGGCACCGTGGTCGGCCTGGCCAGCGGCCGGAACATCGACTACCTCGTCGTCACCCTCGCCATCCTCCGCCTCGGCGCGGTGTACCTGCCGCTGCCGCAGGGCCCGGTCGCACGCGTCGCCCGTATGGTCGGGCGGGCGGAGGCGAGGCTGGTGGTGTGCGACGAGACGCACCGCGCCGCGTTGGCCGCGATTCCTGACCTCGAGCTGGCCGACCTGGCCGACGTCCTCGCCGCACCTGACACCCCGGTCGCGCTCGGCCCGGCACCGAGCGGTCGGGACAGTGCGTACATCCTCTTCACCTCGGGCTCCACCGGCGACCCCAAGGGTGCCCTGATCCGGCACGACGGCATGCTCAACCACCTCGACGCCAAGATCCAGCAACTGGACCTGCGGCCCGGCGACCGGCTGGCCCAGGACGCCGCGGCCACCTTCGACATCTCCGTCTGGCAGCTCCTCGCGCCCCTCGCCGTCGGCGCCACGACCGTGATCTACCCGGACGAGACCGGTCAGGACGCGGCGTCGCTGCTGCGGGCCGTGGCCGAGGACGGGGTCACCGTGCTGGAGGTGACGCCCTCCGTGCTCAACATCATGTGCGCCGAACTCGCGTTCTACGGCGTCGACGCGTTCCCTCCGTTCCGCCTGCGCTGGGTCGCCTCGCAGGCGGAGACGCTGACCCCGCAGTCCGCCAACGCGTTCCGCCGGCTGCTTCCCGGGGTGGGGCTGCTGAACATGTGGGGGACGACCGAGACGTCCGACGACGTCCTGCACCACCTCGTCGCGGCGGACGTCGACGAGCGGGACGCCTCCGTCCCCCTCGGACGGCCCGTGCGCAACACCGCCCTGTACGTGTTGGACGGCGCCCGGGAGCCGGTGCCCACCGGCACGCCGGGGGAGCTGTACGCCGGCGGCATCTGCGTCGGCGGCGGCTACGTCAACGACCCCGACCGGACCGCCGCGGTCTTCGTCAACGACCCCTTCACCGTCGACGGGGACGGCGTCATGTACCGCACCGGCGACCGCGGCCGCCGGCTGGCGGACGGCGCGCTGGAGTTCCTCGGCCGGATCGACAACCAGCTCAAGATCAGAGGGAACCGCGTCGAGCTGGACGAGGTCAACCGCGCCCTCGCCGGGGTCGAGGGCGTCCAGGAGAGCGTGGTGATCGTCCGGCGGTCCGACGACGGCGGCAAGCAGCTCGCCGGATTCTTCGTACCGGAGGTGGTCTCCGGCGGCGCCGGCGGTTCGACCGAGGGCGCCCTGGTCCGCCGGGACCTGCGGCCCGAGGAGGTCCGCTCCGGGCTCAGCCAGGTCCTGCCCCGCAACGCCATCCCGGACTTCCTCGTCCGCCTGGACCAGTTGCCGCGTACGAGCCACGGCAAGGTCGACACCCGGTCGCTGGCGGCGACAGCCCTGTCCCCGGTCGACGAACCGACCGAGGAGGGCTCCGCCCCGATGACCTCGATGGAGGAGGCCGTCGCCGAGATCTGGGCCTCCGTGCTGTCCGGGCGCCGGCCCGGGCCCCAGGTCAGCTTCTTCGATCTGGGCGGCCACTCCCTGCACGCGACGCAGGTCCTCGCCCGGCTGGGGGACCGTCTCGGGGTCCGTCTGCCGATCCGGGAGCTGTTCGAGAACCCGACGCTACGGGGCTTCGCCGCCCGCGTCGAGGCGGCGCTGACGGACGACCGGGAGGCGGACGTGCCGATCCCGGCGAGGCCCGCCGGCCTGCGGGAGTTCCCGCTGTCCATGGCGCAGTCGAGCCTCTGGTACCTCGACCAGCTCGACTCCGACGGCGCCTACACCGACGGCTACCTCCTGCACCTGCATGGCGAACTCGACGTGCCGGCCCTGCGGGCGGCCGTCGACCGCCTCGTCACGCGGCACGAGGTGCTGTCCAGCCGCGTCGTCGAACGCGACGGTGTGCCGTTGCTGGTCGTGGATCCCGAAGCGAAGCCGCGCCTGCGGGTGCGGGAGGCCACTGACGCGGTGGTCGCGCAGGGGGACACCGAGGCGATGCTGGAGTACGTCACGCAGCGGGCGACGCGGCGCATCGACCTCGGTGGTGTGCTGACCCAGGCCACCCTGTACCGCTTCTCCGAACGGGACCACGTGCTCGAATGGACGAGCCACCACGTCGTCACCGACGGCTGGTCCAACGAGGTGATCCTGCGGGAGATCGCGGAGTCGTACGCGGCGCACCGGGCGGGACGGGAGGCGGATTTGGCCCCGCTCCCGATCCAGTACGGCGACTACTCCCGCTGGCAGCGGGACTACCTCGAATCGGCGTCGGCCCGACGCGATGGCGACTTCTGGCGGTCCTACCTGAAGGGCTACGACGGGGAGCTCGCCCTCGCGACCGACCTGGAGCGGACCGAGGACCGCGCGCGGGCCGCGGGCCAGCGCCGCCGGGAGTGGGACGAGACCTTCTCCGCCGAGGTGAGGGCGTTCGCGCAGCAACACCACGTGACCCTCTTCATGGTCGTGCACGCCGTCAGCGCGGTGCTGATGGCCAAGCTCGCCCAGCAGTCGGACGTGGTGATCGGTGCGGCCGTCGCCGGTCGGCACCCGGCGGAGACGAAGGACCTCGTCGGCTTCTTCGCCAACACCGTGCCGTTCCGCTACCAGGTCGACCCGGAGCACAGCGCGCGGGCCGTCATCGCAGCGGTCCGGGACAGCGCCCTGAACGCCCTGGACCACCAGAGCCTGCCGTTGCAGAAGATCGTGGACCTCGTGGGAGTACCCCGTCGACCCGGAGTCAGCCCCCTGGTCCAGGTCGTGGTCTCCGTCGCCCGGTCGATGCGCGGTGCCGCCGCGCTGCCGGGCCTGGACACGACCGTGACCCCGCTGGGCGCGCAGACGAGTCGCTTCGACCTGTTGCTGCACTTCACCGACGCGGACCGGATCGCGCTGACCATCGAGTACGACCGGTCGCTGTTCACCCCGGAGGCCGTCGACCGGCTGGCCGGGGCGGCCGACCGGCTGCTGAGGTTCTTCCTCGCCAGCCCGGACCGGCCGGTGGAGGAGGCGACGCTCGTCGACGACGAGGACCGCGGAGCGCTCGGGGAGATCTGGCGGGAGGTGAGCGGCCAGTCCCTGGAGATCGACCACCGCGCGACGGCGACGCTCATCGACTCCCCGCACTGGGGCGCGTACGTGTCGCGGGTCGAAGCGGCAGGGCTGATCGTCCCGCTGGTGCTCGCCCTGTGAGAACCGGCGATCCGAAACCTGGGGAGAACCGCTCATGACGTCGACCGATCGCGCGTTACGGCTGCGTCGGCGGCTCGCCGGACGCCGCGACGTGTCCGTACCGGCGGTCGGCCGGACCGACACCGCGACGGTCACCGCCGACAACCTGGTCGCCGCTTTCGACGAGGTCGCCGGTCGGCACCCCGACCGGGTCGCCGTCCGCTGCGACCGGCAGGCCCTGACGTACCGGGAGCTGGCTACCGCCTCCCGGGCCCTGGCCGGCCGTATCGCGACGGTCGCGTCGCCCGGCCAGCCGGTCGGCGTGCTGCTGCCGCGCTCGGCGCGGATGATCGTGGCGGCGCTGGCGGTGCTCCGGACGGGGGCCGCGTACCTGCCGCTCGACCCGGAGGCGCCCGCCGCCCGTACCGGCATGATCGTCGGTGACGCGGCGCCGTCCCTGGTGATCACCACGGATGCGCTCGTCGACTCCCTGCCCGCGACGGTCGCGGCTGTCCTGCTCGACGCGTCGGACGGCGGCGAGGAGCAGCCGGACCCGCCCGCCGCACCGGCCCGCCCGATCGCGCCCACCGACCGGGCGTACGTCATCCACACCTCGGGCACGACCGGCCGTCCCAAGGGGATCGAGGTCTCCCACGCCAACGTCCTGCGCCTGATCGGCACCACGCAGCCACTGTTCGGGTTCGGGCCCGGGGACGTGTGGACCATGGCGCACTCGTTCGCCTTCGACTTCTCGGTGTGGGAGATGTGGGGGGCGTTGCTCACCGGCGGGTGTGTGGTCGTCGTCGAGGCCGAGGTCATGCGGGACCCGGTCGCCCTGCGGCGCCTGCTGCGGGCGGAGCGGGTCACGATGCTCAGCCAGACGCCCACCGCCTTCAGTTCGCTGGCGGCGCAGGAGGACGAGTACGACGACCGGCTGCCGCTGAGGTGGGTGGTCTTCGGCGGTGAGGCGCTCCGGTTCGCCGACCTGCGGCCATGGGTCGCCAAGTACGGCGACGCCGCGCCCGAACTGGTCAACATGTACGGGATCACCGAGACCACCGTCCACGCCTCGTACCGCCGGATCCTCGCCTCCGACGTCGCCGGCACGACCAGCCTGATCGGCGCTCCGCTGCCCGACCTCGACTTCCTGTTGTGGGACGAGGACGACCAGCCGGTCGCCGACGGCGAGATCGGGCAGATCATCGTCACGGGTGCGGGCGTGGCCCTCGGATACCTGGGGCAACCGGAACTCACCGCGCAGCGGTTCATCACCGTCACCGACGCGCAGGGGCGGCCCGTACGCGGCTACCGCTCCGGGGACCTCGCCCGGCGGGCGCCTTCCGGCGAGTACGAGTACCACGGGCGCAACGACGACCAGGTCAAGATCCGTGGCTACCGCCTGGAGCTGGGTGAGGTGCATGCCGCCCTGGTCGCCCTGCCCGGTGTGCGGCAGGCCGCGGTGGTGCCGCACACCGCACCCGGCACGGGAACGCGGCTGGTGGCGTACGTCGTCGGGGACGGTGTCGCCGGCCCGGCACGGCTGCGCTCCTGGATGGAGGGTCGGCTTCCGGGGTATGCCGTTCCGTCCGCGTTCATCCTCGTCGACGCGCTGCCGCGCACCGCCAACGGCAAACTCGACCGGGCAGCCCTGCCCGACCCGGGCCCCGTCCGGACGCCACACGTCCCCGCAGGCGTCGACGACGTCACGCGGTCCCTGCTGGCGATCCTGGGCGAACTGCTGCCCGGCACCGAGGTCGAAGCAGACACCGACTTCTTCCGGCAGGGCGGGAACTCCCTGCTGGCGACCCGCCTGCTGGCCGCCGTACGCCGACAGTTCGGTGTCGTCGTCCCGCTGCGCGACTTCCTGAAGGCACCGACGATACGAGCGGTGGCGGGCGCGGTCCGTCGGGCCCGGCCGGCCGGACAGGGTGCGGCGTCCCGCCGCCCGGTCGACCTGTTGCCGCTGGGGGACTCCACGGCGGGCGGGGCGCCCGTGGTGGCGCTGCCCGGCGTCTTCGGGATCGGCGCCTCGATGGCGCGGCTGTCGACGCACGTGCGGGGCCGCCCGTTCTACGCCCTGCACACCCGCGACCTCCTCCGGGCGCAGGACGGCACGCCGTCGGCCGCCGCCGCCGCGCAGGCCTGCCTGACCGAGCTGCCGCCCGTCGCCGATCCCGGGGTCCACCTCGTCGGACATTCCCTGGGCGGGGCGATGGCGCTGCACCTCGCCCACGCGATGCGGGCGGCCGGCCGCCAGGTGCGCAGCATCACCCTGCTCGACGCGCCGAGCCCACGCTGTCTCCACCAGCGCCTCTCCGAGGATCACCGGACGCGGCTGGTCGCCTTCCTCTCCGACGTCGCCCTCGCGTTTCCCGAGCACACCCGCCGGTGGCGCGAGCACTCCCCGCAGTCCGCGGTCGGGTTGGCCGACGCGGAACTCCTGCGTTGGGCCGCCTCCACCGCGGCGCCCGCGCTGGCTGCCACGATCGGCGAGCTCGCCCCCGCCTTCGAGCACTACCGGACGATGGGACGGATCATGGCGGAGCCCGCGCCTGCCCTGGCCGTGCCCGCACTGCTGCTGGTGGCGGGCCTGGAGAGGTCCCACGACGATGACGGGCACACCGAGGGCTGGCACCTGGTGCTGCCGAACCTGACCGAGAGGGTGGTGGCCACCAGCCACGAGGGCATGCTGCGTGACCCCGAGGCGGCAACCGTCGCCGAGGCAATGATCGAATTCCAGAGCCAGCAGGACAAGACGGAAGGAAACCCGAGTTGACCCGGGAACCGGCTGCGAGCCCAGCGTTCCGCCCACCGCGACTGGCCAGGATCCTCGTCGGCGGTTCCGGCGTGATGAGCCTGGCCAACGGCGTGACGATTCCCTTCCTCGCCATCTACCTCCGCAACGAACTCGGCCTGTCCGTCTCGACGGTCGGCCTGGTCATCGGCTCCTCCGTGCTCTTCGGCATCTCCGGTGGGTTCCTCGGCGGCGCGCTCTCCGACATCGTGGGACGCCGCCGGGTCCTGCTCTCCTGCCTGCTGGTGGTGATCGGCAGCTTCGTCGGGTTCTTCTTCGCGCGCGACGCCGTGACGGCGTTCGTCTTCAACGCGTCCATGGCGTTCGCCACCAGTGCCTTCAGCCCGGTCGCGAAGGTGCTCATCAGCGACCTGCTCCCCGTCGCGCTGCGGGTGAAGTGGTTCTCCTACCAGTACCTCGCGATCAACGCCGGCTACGCCGTCGGCCCGCTGATCGGCGTGGCCCTCGGGTTCACCGGCGCCCGGATCTCCTTCCCCGCCGCCGCCGCCGTGTATGTGGTCTACTTCGCCGTCCTCTGGACGGCCACGCGGCAACTGCCGCGACCGTCCGTCGGGAACGCCGGGCTGGCGACCCTCGGCCGCAGCACGGGCGCCATCGTCCGCGGACTGGGCGAATCGGCCCGGGCGGTGATGTCGGACCGCCGCCTGCTTCTCCTGCTCATCGGCGCGATCCTGTTGGAGACGGTGCACAGCAGGATCTCGGTGCTGCTCGCCCAGAACTTCGTCATCGACTTCGCCGACAGCGCCCGGGTGCTCGCCGCGGTCATGACCACCAACGCGGTGGCGGTGATCATCCTCCAGCTCTTCGCCGCCGGCTACGTGCAGCGCTACAGCCCGCTGAACGCCATCACCCTCGGCGGGATCCTCACCTTCGTGGGGATGGCCGGCTTCGCCATCTCCGAGCAGATGTGGCACTACATCGTGGCGATGGTGGTGTTCACCGTCGCCGAGACCCTGATCGTGCCGTCGGAGTTCGCGCTCGTCGACCGCATCGCGCCCGAGGACCGGCGCGGAGCCTACTTCGGCGCACAGACCTTCGCGCAGGTCGGCGGGTTCACCGGACCGTTCCTCGGCAGCCTCGTCCTCGCGTCCTTCGGCGGGCCGGCCATGTTCCTCGCCATCGGCTCCCTGGCGTTGGTGAGCGTCGCGATCTACCTGCTGGTCGGCCGGCGCATCCCTGACCTGAGTCGCGATGACACGCTCCCGGAGACCGAAAAGGCGTCATGAGAGCCGCGGCGGGCATCCTGCGCCTGGCCGCCTGGCCGAGCAGTCGTGCGCTCCGGCGAACCCGGGTACTTTCCATGGCGGCCCTGCACGGGACCGTCGACATCGACCGCGACGAACGCGGCATCCCGTGGATCCGTGCGGGCGACGAGCGTGATCTCTACGTGGGCGTCGGGGTCGCGATGGCGTACGACCGGCTGTGGCAGATGGACGTCCTGCGCCGGCGGGCGACCGGCCGACTGGCGGAGGTGTTCGGCGAACGCGCTGCCGGTTCGGACGTCCTCGCCCGTACCCTCGCCTTCGAGCGGGCCGCCCACCAGAGCGAGGCCCTGCTCTCATCGCCTGCCCGCGCCAACCTCGCGGCCTTCGTCCACGGGGTCGACACCGCGGTGCGCCGGATGCGGCGCCGCGGGCAGCTCCCGCTCGATTTCCACCTGGCGAGGTACCGGCCGGGCCCGTGGTCGGTCGGCGACTCGCTGGCCATCGTCAAGCAGCTCGGTTTCCATCTGGGCCGCAACCTGCAGCAGGAGATCTTCCGTAGCCGGCTGCTCGCGGAGCGACCGGACCTCGTCCGCAGCTTCCTGGCGCCGAAGTACCCGCCCGGCGGCAGCGTCACCATCGCCGCCGACGCCCCGGCAGGGCCGGCGGCACGGCGTGGCGACACCGCGCTGCTCTCCGCGGCCGGTGCCGCCCACCTCGGCGACCTCTTCGCTGGCCGGCAGGGGAGCGGTTCGAATGCGTGGGCGGTGTCCGCGGCCAGGTCCGCCACCGGCTACGCCGCGCTGGCCAACGACCCGCACATCCTGTTCACCCAGCCGAGCCTCTGGTACCAGCTGGGACTGGAACTCGACGGCGAACGCGCGTACGGGGTGACGGTGCCGGGCGTGCCCGGACTGGTGATCGGCGCCAACCCGGATCTCGCGTGGGGGGTGACGAACTCCACCGTCGACACCCAGGACCTGGCCGTGGGGGAGCGGACGGACCCGACGGGAGAGCCACGGTGGTCGCAGACCAGCGTCGTCCGGGTCCGAGGCGGGAACGAGATCACCGTGACCGCCGCGGGCGGGACGGGATACGTCGACCTGCCGGGCCCACGCGGTGCGGACGCCGACCCGGTGGCCCTCTACTGGAGTGGTCTTCACCCGTCCACCGAGGCCGAGAGCTGCCAGCGGATGTGGCGGGCGCGCGACTACCCGGCGTTCCGCGACACCCTGCGGGGTTTCGGTGTGCCCGTGCTCAACCTCGTCGTCGCGACCCGCGACGGTGTGGTCGCGCTGCGGACGGCCGGAATCGTGCCCCGCCGTGACCGTCAGGAGGGCCTCGCCCCGGCCGGCGCGGCCGAGGTGGCCGCTCGCTGGACCACCACGCTCGCGTTCGACGAGCTGCCGGAGGTCGTCGATCCGCCCGCGGGCTTCGTGGTCAGCGCCAACCACCAGATCCTGCCCGACGGGGCCGCCCCGCACCTGGGCAGCGACTGGGGCGGACCGTACCGGGCCGACCGGATCGAGGAGCTGTTGACGGCGACGCCGACGGCCCGTCCGGACGACTTCGGCGCGTGGCAGATGGACCTGCGCAACGGCCGGGCACGGCGCATCCTGCCCACCCTGCTGAAGGCGCTCGATGAGAATCCACCGGAGTCGCCGCTGGCCGTGTTCGGCCACCAGTCGTTGGCCACCTGGGATGGCAGGGACGACGCCGACCAGGCCGCACCTCTGGTCTTCGGGGCGCTGACCCGGGTGTTGACCGAGCGCTGGATTACCAGCCGGCTCGGTGCGGCCGTCGCCGACGCCATGACCGACGTCACCCTTCAGGTGGATCACCTGGTGATGGACGTGGACGCCCGCCGGCGGCTCGGCGAGACGGAGGAACTGCCGGCCATCGTCGCCGACGCCCTCACCGAGGCGGCGCGTCGACTCGCCGACAGATTCGGCGACGACCCCACCGGCTGGCGCTACGGCAGGTCGAACCGGATCGCCGACCAGCACCCCCTGGCCGCGGCGTCGGCGACGCTGCGATCGCTGTACGGATCGCCCCCGACCACGGTGGGCGGCGGCGGGCAGAGCGTCTGTCTGATGTACCCCGACCGCGACGGCCAGGTGGTCGAGGGCGCACCGTGGCGCTTCGTCGTCGAGTTCGGCCCTTCCGGCGGCACCCGCATCCGCGACGTGCTCCGCCACGGCAGCTCGGGCAATCCCCTCTCGCCGCACTACGGGGACCAGACGTTGGCGCACGCCGAGGGGCGGCTGTACGAGGTACGCCTCGACAGCCCGCCGGAGGTACGTGGACGCCTGACCCTGGCGCCCCGGACGGCGGGGTGATCGGATCGCGCACGCCGACGGTGTCGTCGCGGCGCACGAGCCCACGGACCGGCGGTGGCAGCCGGGGCGGGTCGTCCACGGCCGAGGTCGACCGCCCGCCGCTACTCGGCCCCGGGAGATCCCCGAGACCCGCCGGTCTCCGCCGCGGCCGGCGGTCGGGGTCGGTCGCCGCCACTGGCCGGGCAGCGGTGGCCGGCCGGCACCTGCGGGGCGGGGGACGTCTGGCGGAACGCCGCCTGGACGCCGGCCTGGAACCGGGTACGCGCGCCGAGGTCGCTCATCAGGGTGGCGATACGCCGTTGCACGGTGCGGTACCCGACGCCGATCTGGCGGGCGATCGCCTCGTCGGTCAACCCGGACAACAGCAGCACCACCAACCGCCCGTCGTCGATCTCCGTGCTCCGGCTGCGGCCCTCGCCGCCACCGCGGTCGGCGGGCAGGTGCAGTGGCACCGCCCGGCGCCAGAGGCTGTCGAACAGGGTGCGGAGCGCGTCGAGCAGGGCCGACGGGTGGACGATGATGGCGCTCTCCTGCCCGATCGGCCCGGGCTGCATCGGCAGGATCGCCTGCTGGTCGTCGGCGATGTACATCTTCATCGGCAGATCAGGCAGGACGCGGGCCTGCTGCCCGGTGCGGATCAGCTCCTCGATCGTGGGCAGCCCACCGCTCTCCTCCACGGCAGCGCGGTCGTAGATGCAGCGGCACTGCACTCCGGCGGCGAGCAGCTCCCGGTCGGTCGCGGCGGTGCTCTCCAGGTGGACGTACGGCGGCTTGTCGAAGCAGCACAACTCCCGTCGGGCGCTGCGCTGCACCTGGTTGACCGCCTGCTGTACCGCGCGGCGGCCACGTACCACCTCGACGACGCGCGGGTCGACGTCGGCACGGGCATCCCGGTATGCCTCCGTGAGCCGCAGGAAGTGGTCGTGCGTCCGGTCCAGAACGGCCTCGCGCTCCTGCAGGAGCCCGGCGACGACGTCGGTGGCGGATGCGGTGTACCGGGGCGGGGTCCCGGGCTGGACGCCGATCAGGCCGGCGGCCTCGAGCCGGGCGAGCGCGTCGGACAACCGGCCCGGCCCCGACCACATCGCGGCGAGCTCGGCGAGGGTGGCGCCGGGGCGTTCGAGCAGCAGGTCGTAGGCCGTCTCCTCGGCGTCACCGATCAGTTCGTACACAGATCCTCCCGGTCCTCGGCGGTCAGCCAGCCGCGCTGGACGGCCTGGTAACCGGCCTGGAACCGGGTCACCGCGTCGAGCCGGGCGAACAGCCGGTTCATGTGCCGCCGGACGGTGCGCGCGTGGCAGCCGAGGTGCTCGGCGACGTCCTGTTCGGTCAGTCCGGCGACCAGCAGCGCGAGCAGGTCACGTTCGAGGTCCGACGGCGCGTCCGGGTCCGACTCGACCCGCTGCCGGACCCCCACGTCCAGCGGCACGGCCCGTTCCCAGAGGCTCTCGAACAGCGCCGACAGTGCCGACAGCAGGACGGAGTCACGGACCAGCAGACAGGTCTCCAGCGCGAGGTCCGGTCGCAACGGCACGAGGCCGACCTGCCGGTCGCAGAGCATCAACTTCATCGGAACGTCCGCGACCCGGGCGTGCTCACCCGCCGAGACGAAGCGGGCAAGCTGGGCGAGCCGCCCCGGGATGGCCATGCCCTCCCGGTCGTAGATGGTGCGCATCCGTACCTGCCGACGCTCCGCCTCCTCGGCGGGCAGGGCGAACGCGTTCAGGTACGGCGGCGCATCGAAGATCAGCAACTCCTGCCTGGCGCTGTCCTTGAGGTTCTGGAAGGCGGCGTGGATGGCGTCGCGGCCGTGGAGCACCTCGACCAGTTCCGAGTGTTCGGCGGTCGCGGCCCGCTGGAACCGGTCGGCCATCCGGGTCACCCGCTGGCGCAACTCGCGCAGGGATTCCCGGCGCTCGGTCAGCAGGGGGCCCAGCGCGACATCGGGCGCCACCGCCGTCCACCGGGGAGGCTGACCGGGCAGCCGGGTGGCCAGGCCGAGCTCGGCCAGGCGCGCGAAGTCGGCGGTCCCGGCGACGTCGGCCGACACCGGGCCCGGGCTGGCGACCAGTGACTCGTAGAGGGCCTGCTGCCCGGGGGACAGGCCGAGGTCGGGGAACGACCATTGATCATCCCGCATCCGGTCATGCTGCCCCTGGACCGGCGGTGGCGACAAGGGGTCGTGTGATCGATCGTTCGGCGGGTGATCCGGTCCGTACCCACCGTCACCTGCGGCGGCGAGGGCCCTCCGGGGTGTGCCCCATTCACGCCAGTGGCGTGAACCAGGCAGACGGGCGGCTTCCGTGCCGCCGAACCCGCTGCGAAGCTCCACGGGACGCATCCGTTCCCCCTGCGTACACCCCCTTGGAGAGGAATATTCATGTCGAGCCTGATCCAACGGCGATCACGGCGTGGCGGGGTCGCCTGCGGCCTCGCCGTCGCGGTGGCCGTCGCCACCATCGGGGTCCCGTCGCCGGTGACCGCCGCACCGACGGCGGGCGAACCGGGGCCGAACCCGACCGCGACGAGCACCGCGACCACCGGGACCGGCGATGACCTCGAGGCGACCGTCACCCTGATCACCGGCCACCGGGTGCGGTACGTGGAGGCAGCGGACGGCAGGAGCAGCGCCACGGTGGTCAGCTCGCCGGGCGGCCCCGCCGCGGCGGACGCGTTCCGTTCCTACTCGGACCAGACCGGTGTCTACGTGATTCCCCAGTCGGCGCAGGGTCTGGTGGCCAGGGGCCTGCTGGACCGGGAACTGTTCGACGTGCGGTACCTGGCCCGCAACGGCTACGGCGACGACGCCGCCCAGGCGACGCCGGTGATCGTGAGCTACGGCGCGGGCGCGAAGGCCCGGGCGGCCTCCCCGGCGGCGCTGCCCGGCACCACCGTACGGCGTGACCTGCCCAGCGTGGCCGGCGCGGGCCTGGTCGTGGACAAGGCCAGGACGGGTGACTTCTGGACCGCGCTGACCGGTGGCGCCGGCCGGACCGCCGCGGCCCGTGGGCCGGCGGCGACCAGCGGACCGGTACTGGGCGCGGGAATCGGCAAGGTGTGGCTGGACCAGAAGGTCAAGGTCGACCTCGCCGAGAGCGTGCCGCTGATCGGCGCGCCGCAGGCGTGGGCCGCCGGGCTCGACGGGACCGGGGTGAAGGTGGCGGTGCTCGACACGGGCATTGACGCCGACCACCCGGACGTGCGGGGCAAGGTCGTGGGTTCGAAGAGCTTCGTGCCGGGCGCCGCGTCGGTGACGGACGGGCACGGCCACGGCACCCACGTCGCGGCCACCATCGCCGGCACGGGCGCCGGCTCGGCCGGGGCGCGCAAGGGCGTCGCCCCCGGCGCGGACCTGCTCGTCGCGAAGGTGCTCGACGACGCCGGCAGCGGTGACATGTCGTGGATCATCGACGCGATGGAGTGGGCCGCCACCAGCGGCGCGAAGGTCGTCAGCATGAGCCTCGGCGGTGCGCCGACCGACGGCACCGACCCGGCCAGCCAGGCGGTCAACCGGCTGACCGCCGAGACGGGCACGCTCTTCGTCATCGCCGCGGGCAACTCCGGCCAGGAGAACACGGTCGGCGCCCCCGGTGCCGCGGACGCGGCCCTGACCGTGGGTGCGACCTCCAAGACCGACGAACTCGCCAGCTTCTCCAGCCGCGGGCCCCGGCTCGGTGACCGGGCCATCAAGCCGGACATCTCCGCCCCGGGCGTGGGAATCGTCGCCGCCCGCGCCACCGGCACCTCGATGGGCACCCCGGTCGACGACCTCTACACCTCGGCGAACGGCACCTCGATGGCCACTCCGCACGTGGCGGGCGCCGCCGCGGTGCTGGCCCAGCAGCACCCGGACTGGACCGCCGCCCAGCTCAAGCCGACGCTGATCGGCACCAGCAAGGACAACGGCCACACCGCCTACGAGCAGGGCGCCGGACGGCTCGACCTGGCCCGCGCGGTGCGTCAGCAGGTCACCACCAGCACGGTGAACGTCGACTTCGGCACCGTGTCGCCGAACACCGATCCCCGCGTCGAGCGGCAGGTCGCCTACCACAACCCCACCGACGCACCGGTCACCCTCACCCTGACCCCGGCGCTGCACAAGGTCGGCGGCGGCGCGGTCACCGGCGCCCTCTCCACGGCCGCCTCCGTCACCGTGCCGGCTCGCGGCACCGCGCAGGCCACGGTGACCCTCGACGCCGCCGGGCTCGACATCGGCAGCTACACCGGGTCGCTCGTCGCCACCGACGAGGCCACCGCGACCCGGCTGACCCTCGCGGTCGGGCTCGTCCGGCAGCCGCCGATGCGCCAGATCACCACCCGGATCCTCAGCCGGCCCGGCGAACCCATCGCCATCGGGGCCGCCCCCTGCGACTTCCGCAACCTCCGGGACGACACGAACTACCAGGTCATGATGACCGTCCCGCTGGGCGGCAAGGACATGCAGGGCACCGGGTACGTCCCGGACGGCGAGTACCACCTGAGCTGCTGGGGCGCCTACTGGGGCGACGGGAAGTCGTTCCGGCACCAGGCCTGGATCGAGGACCCGCAGTACAAGGTCACCGGGAACACCACCATCGAGTTCGACCTCGCCCGCGACCTGGTGGAGGTCAAGAAGATCGACACGCCGCTGCCGAGCGAGGCGGTGCACCGGGCCATGGGCAGCAGCTTCTCCACGGCGTCCGGCGCCAACTACGCCAGCGTCTGGTACAGCGGCCCGGGGCACGGGTACAGCTGGCGGACCCACGTCGTGCCGACCTCGGCCAAGCCGACCATCGGTGACTACTGGACCTGGTTCGAGCAGATGCTCGCCGCGCCGGAGGCCACCACCACGGTGCACGGCAACGGCCGGGTGAAGGTCGCCCCGACGTACCTCACCGACGCCGAGTTCGCGCCCAAGTTCACCACCGACCAGCGGCTCCAGCTCGCCAGCCGGGCGGACCTGCTGGCCGGGCGCGACGTCAGGGGCAAGCTCGTCTTCCTCGACACCCCGGCCGACGCCTGGTACGTCGACGAGGTCGAGCGGGCCGCCGACGCCGGAGCGGCGGGCGTGCTCCAGTACTTCGCCGGCCGCGACGATCCCGGCTCCTACGACCAGATCCCCCCGTACGACGTCGTCAAGCCCCGGCTGCCGCTGCTGTGGCTCGACGGTGACCAGGGGGCGAAGGTGGCGAAGGTGCTCGCCGGCGCGAAGCGTCCCTACGTCGACATCGACGCCCAGGTCGTCAGCCCGTACGTGTACAAGCTGCGCCCGCACACCGAAGGCCGGATGCCCGCCAAACCGGTCGGCGCCGTCCGGCACGGGGGCCTCGTCCAGGTCCGCAGCGAGCAGCACGCCCAGGTCTCCGTGCCGCAGTACGAGACGAACGCCCACGACGTCAGCCACACGTACTCTCCCGGGCAGAACTTCAGCGCCAACGCCGCGCACCCGTACAACGTGCCGGTAGCCCGGACCGAGTACTACAACGCGTCCGGTCCGGATGTTCTCTGGGCGCGGTACTTCACCGTGCGCAACCCCGCCGACGACACCACCCGAGGCTCCGACCAGGTGGGCAGGTTCCCCCGGGCGACCACGAGGACGGAGAAGATCCACCAGCCGCCGGTCGTGCTGGGTGCGCTGCCGGACGACTCCGGCCTGCCCACCACCTGCATGGGGTGCCGGGACGGGGACAGCATCTACCTGCTGGAACGCTCGTCGTCGGCGGCCGACCTGACAAGTACGGTCTCGGGCGGCCGCCGGGTGCAGGCGACCCTCGAACGCGACGGCGTCCGGATCACCCCGAACCCGCCGCCGGGCCGGGGGACGAACTTCATGCACTGGACCGTGCCGTCGGCGCCGGGCCAGTACACGCTGCGCACCGTCCGCAACGACAACTTCTCCGGGCAGACCCTGGCGAAGCGGATCGCCACCGACTGGACGTTCCGGTCGGCCAGCGCGACCGGCACCGTGCGGCAGCCGGCGTCCTGCTACACCGAGCAGATCCGCATCGGTAGCGGCCGGTGCGACTGGCAGCCGCTGATCCAGCTCGAACACGACTTCGACCTGTCGCTGACCGACACCACACAGGCCGGGCGGGCGTACCGGTTCGAGGTCACCCCGCACGCCGCGCCGAACGCTCCCCGGATCGCCGGGCTGCGTACCTGGGTGTCGTACGACGACGGGGCCACCTGGAAGCAGGCGGCAGTCGTGCCGGGCCTCGGCGGCAGTTACCACGCGTTGGTCGTACACCCGAAGCTGGCCGAGACCAGCGGTGCGGTGTCCGTACGCACGGAGGCCTGGGACCGGTCGGGCAACCGCGTCGTGCAGACCATCGACCGCGCCTACGGCCTCACCGACGCCCGGTAACCCTCACCCCCGCACCCTGGTGGCCCTCCGCGCTCCTGTCGCGGAGGGCGACCGTTCTTTCACGTGGGGCTCGCGCGTACCCCCGCCGGTCACGTCCCGGGCGGCGGTGGTGTCGGCTCTGCGTGGACTTCCCCGCCGCATCCGCTGTTCTTCTCGCCCGTCAGCACCTTCACGTCCCGGCCTTGACCGAGGGCCGGCGCCGCCGGGGTGGCCGACGTGGCTTCGGGCCGTACCAACCGGGCGGAAACCGAGCCTTGACACCAATGGAGTTGTTCGATCCCTTAATATTCAAGATCCCAGATGCATGTGGGGTCGGCTGGTTCGCCGCGAAGAGGTTGGTCGGCCCGTCCCGATCCAGCGGCCCGGAACTGGGCAGCAGTCACAGTCGGCGGTCTCCTCGATGCTGATTGTTCGTTTTTCACTGTGAGCAAGGGGCCGAATGCAGACATTCGACGAAACATCGCCGGGGGATGGGTCGGCGTCGCGTGGCATCGACCGTCGCCATCTGCTTGGCCTGGTCACCGCCACGCTGGCGGCCGGCATCATTCCGGAAGCGTGGCTCGCGGAAGCCGCGTACGGCGCAACGCCGAGATGGAACCGGCCATTCGACAAATGGGTTCCGGTCACGTCTTCGTACGGGATGCGGACAGATCCGATAACTGGCCAGTCCAGGATGCACAACGGCACGGACTACAGCTACTCGGGGATCCTCGGCTATCCGATCCGTTCTATCGCGGCGGGCACTGTAACCAGCGTCTCGTACAGCGCGAGCGGCCTTGGCCACTACGCCACCATCACGCACGCCGATGGTTGGCGGAGTGTCTACGGGCACATGCGGGAGGCTCCCAGGGTCGGGACGGGCGCGCAGGTCGCCGCCGGCCAGCACATCGGCGGCGTGGGATCCACCGGCCACTCCACCGGCCCGCACCTGCATCTTGAGATCTTCCAGCCGAACGGTCAGCGGGTTGACCCCGAGTCGGTTCTCACGGGTGCCCCGTACGCCGGGGCGCCCGGATCTCCCCCTGAGATTGTCACGAAGGATGGACTGATGTACCTCATCTGGAGCACCGGCGGCACCGGTTACCTGGTCACCCCCAACCGCGTCATCGGGCTGCGGTCGATGGCGCACTACAACCTGTTCAAGCGGATCATCAACTCGAACCAGGCCGCCGCCCAGCCTGAGGTCTTCAACGCACTGGAGATCGACCAGATCAACGCGTACCTCAACGGGACGGTGCCTGCCTGATCCGTCCCCGGGGTGACCCCGGAGACGCCGGGCCGGCTCGCTGCGTCAGAAGCGGGCCGGATTCCGGCATCTCACGGTTGACCGCTCGGCCGTCCGGCAGCATCGCCATCGACGCCCAGATCGGCACCACAGGTGCCGATCTGCCTCAGCAGCTGTCACCGCCGCCGAGGGCCGGTCAGCCGCTCTCCGCCGTTGGCGACGCGCACGGCCAGGGGCGGCACCGGTCGTCGGGCGGCCCTGGGATACTCGCCCCATGCGGCCCCGACTCCCCACGCTGACCCGAAGGCCGCGCCCGGCCGCTCGCCGGCGTACGCCCTGGCTGCGCCGCGCCGTCGTCGCGGCCGTCGTCGGCGCGGTGCTCCTGACCGGCGCCACCCTGGCCAGCGTGCACTGGATCCGCGGTGGGGCGGACGGGCACATCTTCACCGAGCAGGACGTCCCCGAGGCGCCGGTCGCCCTGGTGCTGGGCACCAAGGTCCACCCCGACGGGACCCCGTCGCCGTTCCTCACCGGCCGCCTGGAGATCGCCCGGCGGCTGCTCGCCACCGGCAAGGTACGCGCCATCCTGCTCTCGGGCGACAACATGGACCCCGACTACGACGAGCCCGGCGCGATGCGGCGCTGGCTGGTCGACAACGGCGTGCCGGCGACCAGGGTGGTGCTGGACCATGCCGGCTTCGACACGTACGACTCGTGCGCCCGCGCGAAGCGGGTCTTCGGGGTGGAGCGGGCGACGGTGGTGACCCAGTCCTTCCACCTACCCCGCGCCGTGACGGTGTGCCGGCGCCTCGGCGTCGACGCCAACGGGGTCGGCGACGAGACCGCCCGCCGGTACGACAGGACGTGGCGGATCAGCTCCACCCGTGAGTACGGCGCCTGCGTGAAGGCCGCCCTCGACCTCCTCTCCGGCCGCGATCCGGCGCACCTCGGCCGCCGCGAGACCGGGGTGCAGGACGCGCTACGCGACGTGTGAGACCCGCCGCCACGGCATGGGTCCGGCGTCGGCTGCTCAGGCACTCGCCGTCGCGCCGACAGCCGTCGCACCCGGCCATTATGGGTGCCCGGCGGCACGCGAACCGCCCACCCGCGAACCGCCCGGCTGCCGAAGCGCGCCGAAGGCACCGCGCCTCCCGGGCCGACCCCGTGCCCCGGTCGTCGATCGGAGGATCACGACCGCGGCGACGCAGCACACAGGACAGAGGCCCGGGCGAGGCTGTGTGACACTCTGCGGGTGACGTCGCCTCCGCCGCCGAGCGAGCCCGGCCAGCCGACCTCCACGCCACCAGCGCCCGGGGGCCCGCCACCGGTGTCGCCGCCACTGCCACCACCGCCCCCGCCGCCGGCGAGGATCGGGCAGTGCGTCGTCGTCAGCGTGGCGGGCAGCTTCCAGGGCATCGGCAACTGCAACGGCAGCAGCGGCACCTACCGGGTCGTCTCGGTGGACTACTCCCAGGGGCAGTGCGCCGATCCCGGATCGGCGTACCTCACCGAACGCGGCTATCGGCTCTGCCTGGAGCGCCACCTGGTGCGTCTGCGCTGCTACAGGTTCCCGACCGGCGACGGCTGGATCGTCGGGGCGCCGAAGTGCAAGGCGAAGGGCACCGTCCACATCATCGACATCGTGCCCGGCGCCACCAACGGAAACAGCTGCACGCGGGACCAGAGATGGAACCGCTGGTACCGATTCACGAATCCCACCGTGGTCTATTGCGTGATGAAGTACTAGGCAGTGTCGCGAAGCCGGGTGCGGCGTGTCGGTGGTCTACCTCCGGGAGTGGAGCGTGTGGATGACGCCGCCGATGTGGGAGGAGAACGCGCCATGGGTAGGCCGTCGGCGGTCGACTCCCCATCGTCGCGCGGGGTAGGTGCGGGCGGCGGGTCGGCGTGGCGGGTGGTCGTCGGGTTCGGTGTGGTGAGCCTGGCCGCGGACATGGTGTACGAGGGCGCCCGCTCGATCCATGGGCCGCTGTTGGCCTCGCTGGGCGCGTCGGCCGTCGTCGTCGGGCTGGTAACCGGCGCCGGTGAGGCGGCGGCGCTGGTGCTGCGGCTGGTGTCCGGGCCACTGGCGGACCGGACCCGCCGGTACTGGTCGTTGACGATTCTCGGGTACGGGCTGACCGCGGTTTGCGTGCCGCTGCTCGCTGTCACCCCGCTGTTGGGCGGCGCTGGCCTCGCCGTCGCCGCCGCGTTGATCCTCGCCGAGCGACTGGGCAAGGCGATCCGTAGCCCGGCGAAGTCAGCGCTGCTGGCCGACGCCGCCAGCCGCGTAGGCCTGGGGCGAGGGTTGGGTGTCCACAAGGCGCTGGACCAGGTCGGCGCTTTCGCGGGCCCGCTGCTCGTCGCCGCGGTGGTCGCGATGGCCGCGGGGCCGCTGTGGCCGGGCCTGGCCGTCCTGACCGTGCCCGGTGTGCTCGCGATGCTGCTGCTGCTCACCATCCGGGGGCGGGCGGACGCTTCGCCGGCGCCCGGCGGGGCCACCGCGGCAGGTACCCCGTCGGTGGCGGGCCGGAAGCCGCTGCCTGCCCGGTTCCATGTTTTCGCGGCGGCGATGGCGCTGTGCACGGCGGGTCTGGTGACGTTCGGGTTGATCGGATTCCACCTCGTCCGCGCGGGTGTGGTCGCGGCCGCAGCGGTGCCGTTGGTGTACGCGGCGGCGATGGCCGCGGGCGCGTTCGCCGCCCTGCTGACGGGTGTGCTCTACGACCGGGCCGGGCCGTGGGTGCTGATCGCGTTGCCGGCGCTGGTCGCCGCCGTCCCCGCCCTGGTGTTCGGCGGTGGCCTGCCGCTGGCGTTGACGGGGGCGCTGGTGTGGGGTGCGGCCGTGGGGGTGCAGGACTCCACCGTCAAGGCGCTGGTCGCCGATCTCGTGCCGCGGGAGCGTCGGGCCACCGCGTACGGCGTCTTCGCCGCCGTGCAAGGCGCGGGGGCGCTGATCGGCGGTGCCGCGGCCGGTCTGCTGTACGAGTTCTCGCTGGCGAGTCTGGTGGTCGTGGTGGCCGTCACGCAGACCGTGGCCCTGGTCACGCTCGTGGGCGTCCTGACCGGGACCCGCCCAGCCCGCTGAAGCCAGCCGCCGACGCTCCGTCTGAGACGGCGGTAGGCCGTGCCGCACCGCCGGCCGGACCCGGGCCCGGCGTGCGCGTGTCGCGGCACCGGCTTGAACCTGCCGGCCGCCCGTTGCCTACTCCTTCGCCAACTCGGCGAGCTGGTCGAATGTACGCACGAGGGTCGCGCGCCGCTGCTGCCTGTATTCCGGACCGGGCCCCAAGCCGTCGATCGTCCGGTCCCAGACGGCCAGGTATCTGCTCTTCCAGCCGGCGATCGTCGACCGGTCGGGCAGGCTGACCCCGACGTAGTTCTGTCGTGCGATGAGGTGCAGCAGCTCAAGGTTGCAGGGCACCGCGACGCCCCAGTACTCGTCGGGCTCGATGCCTACCGGGTCGCCGGAGATCGCCTCCGTGACCTCGGCGATCAGCCGGTCGGTCAGGCCCGACAGGTGGTCGGCGGCCGTGTCGTCGTCGAAGTTTCCGCTGCCCCAGGTGCCCACTGATCCTCGCCCTCCCGGCTCCGAACGTCCGCCGCATTGAAGCAGGCACCACCGACACCGCCCAGCAGGGCGGCCCCCCCGGCGCCCTGCCCCGGGGCCGTTCAGGCCGGGGGTGACCGCCTCGTTCAGGTTCGCAGCAGCGCGTCGGCGCCCGTCCGGAGAGCGGCCGATGCCATGTCCTGCCCGGGCCTCGTCGCGGTCGAACCCCCTCACGGCACTGTGGCGTGCTGATGGGCCTGGACGATCGTCGGGTCGATCCGGGCGTGCCGGTCGCCCACCTCGTCGAAAGCCGACTGAAGCAATGGTCATCGATATTGACGTTCGACGACGGCGCGGACAGAATCACGGCACCCACCACGATCCTCTCTCTGGGAGATGCCGTGACCCGTCCCCGCCTGCCGTTGCTCCGGGCGGCCAGCCGGCTGGCCGCGTTCGCGGCGGCCACCGCCGGTGTGCTGCTCGCCTTCGCCGCACCGGCCAACGCCGCCGCACCCACCGGGCGCTACGTCGCGCTCGGTGACTCGTACACCTCCGCCCCGCTGGTGCCCACCCAGGTCGACCTGAACTGCCTGCGCTCCAGCCGCAACTACCCGTCGTTGGTCGCGGCCTCCGCCGGCTCGTCGTCCTTCGCCGACGTGAGCTGCTCCGGCGCCACCACCGAGGACATCCTCGTCGGCGGCAGCGGCGCACTGGGCATCTCGCTGCCGCCGCAGCTCAACGCGATCACGCCGGACACGAGCCTGGTCACCGTGCAGATCGGCGGCAACGACATCGGTTTCTCCGGCATCATCAGCGACTGCGCGGAGGCGAGCCTGAGCAGCCCGCTCGGCTCCCCGTGCAAGAACCGGTACACCGCCGGAGGCGTCGACCAGTTGCAGGCCAGGATCGCCGCCACCGCGCCGAAGGTGACCGCCGTGCTGCAGGCGGTCCGCCGGGCGGCTCCGGGCGCGCGGGTCGTGGTGCTCGGGTACCCGGCGATCCTGCCGGACAGTGGTTACGGCTGCTGGCCGGTGGTCCCGATCGCCTACCAGGACGTGCCGTACCTGCGCGGCGTCCAGAAGTCGCTGAACACGATGCTCGCGAACACCGCGGCCGCGAACGACGCCAGCTACGCCGACGTCTACGCCCCGTCGGTCGGCCACGACACGTGCCGGAGCAGCAGCACCCGGTGGGTCGAAGGGCTGGTCCCGCAGAACGCCGCCGCCCCGTTCCACCCCAACGCCAGGGGCGAGCAGGGCATGGCCGACGCGCTGCTGGCCAAGCTGAACAGCTGACTGGTCGTCCCCGCCGGCGGGGAACGGGCTCATCCACCGCCGGCACGGACCACCGTGCCGGGGGGGGGGGGGGGGGGGGGGGGGGGGGGTGGCCGGGCCTGCCCAGCCCGGCCACCGCCCACCACACCCCGCTGACGCCTCCGGTACCGCGAGGGCCCGACAAGGTCTCGACCAGGACGTCGCGCTGTGCGGTGCCTGGTCACCGACCAGTGGCGGGCAGGTCGCCTCGGCGGTACGGCGGCCAAGGGTCAGCCGGCCGTACAGGCCAGCCCGTCGAGGGTGAGGCCGACCGGGCGGTCGTTGCTCGTGCGCCAACTGGCGAGGAAGCCGAACTCGACCGTCCCGCCGGCGGGCAGGGCGGAGTTCCAGGACGTGGGGGTGACCGTCACGTCCGGGCCGTCCTGCCGAACCGTGCCGTTCCAGAGCTGGCTGATCACCTGCCCGTCCGGGAACCGCCAGCGCACCGTCCAGCCGTCGTGTGCCCGTGGCCCGGTGTTGGTGATCCTGAGGCTCGCCTGGAAGCCGCCCGGCCACTGGTTGGTGACGGTGTACGCCGCCCGGCAGGTGTCCGGCCCCGTCGTCGGCGTGGGCGTCGGGGAAACCGTGGGGGAGACGGTCGGGCCGACCGTGGGGGAGACCGTGGGGCTGACGGTCGGCGTCGGGGTCGGGTCGATCCGGGTCGGGTCGACGATCCCCCAGTACGCCGGCTTGGCCTGGAGTTCCGTGTCGAACAGCAGCGGCGCGTCCTTGCGGGCCACCGGGAAGGTGTCCAGCCAGGTGTCGTCGTCCGCCAGCCCCCACAGGGTCACCGAGGTCAGTTCGTCGGCGTAGCGGCGGTAGAGGGCGAAGAGGTCCCGGTACCGGTACGCCTGGGTCAGCAGCCGGTCGGCCGGCGGGGTGGGGAAGGACTCGTCGTTGTTCACGTAGATGCTGACGTCCATCTCGGTGACCTGCTGCTCCACGCCGAGCGGGATGAACGCCCGGAGCATCGCCTCGGTCTCGGCGATCGAGGGCCACTGGACGTTGACGTGCATCTGGTGCCCGACGCCGTCGACCGGCACCCCTTCGGCGCGCAGCCGGCTCACCAGGTCGCGCAGCTTGTCGCGCTTGGCCGGCACGTTGGTGTTGTAGTCGTTGAGGTAGAGCTTGGCCGCCGGCGCGACCTCCCGGGCCACCCGGAACGCGGTCCGCAGGTAGTCCAGCCCGCTGATCTCGTACCAGCGGCTGCGCCGCAGCCCGTCGGACTGGTTCTCGTCGATCACCTCGTTGGCGACGTCCCACACCCCGATGGCGTCGCCGTACCGGCCGACGACCGCGCGGATGTGCGCCTCCAGCCGGGACAGCAGCAGGGCCTTGTCGGCCGGGTCCGAGGTCAGCGGGGTGCCGTCGGTGTCGGTGAAGACCCAGGCCGGGGTCTGCTGGTGCCAGACGAGGGTGTGTCCGCGTACCGCCAGGCCGTTGCCGGTGGCGAAGGCGACCTGCGCGTCGGCGTCGGCCCACCGGAAGGTGCCCTCGGCCGGCTGGGTGGCGTCCCACTTGAGCGCGTTGCCGGGGGTCACCGTGTCGAAGTGCCGGCGCAGCAGGACCGCCTGGTCGCCGATGGTCTGCCGGTTGCCGATCGCCGCCCCGATCGGGAAGTCGGCGGCCAGCACCTCGCGCAGGGCCGGGATGTCGGTCTGCACCGGCTTGGTCGGCTGGTACGCCATGGTGAAGTCGTCGATGTGCAGGTCGGCGGTGCCGCTGGCGGTCTCCACGTACGCCGACAGCCCGTCCACGTCGTGCGCGAGCACGTAGGTACCACTGAGCCGGACCCAGGCGTCGGCGGTGACCGTGGTGTCACCCACCACCTGGTCGTAGGCGGAGGCGCCGCCGGAGTCGCGTTGCACGCTGAGCCGGACCTGGCCGGGCGACTGGCCGGCGGCGAGCCGCACCCACACCGCCAGCGTGTAGCGGGTTCCCTTGACCATCTCGTCGAGCAGGTCGAGGGCGGGACCCTGCCAACTCGCGGTGCGGCCGGAGGCGAGCAGGCTGCGGGTGCCGCCGTGGGCGACGGCGGTGCTGACCGCCACGGTCTCACCGGCCCGGGCCCGGAAGCCCTGGGTGGTGCCGTCCTCGAAGGTGGCGTCGCGCACCAGGACGGGATCGGCGGCGCGGGCGGGCGGCGTGGTCAGCGGATCGGCGGCGGCCACGGCGACGGTGGCGAGGCAGGCCAGGGCCAACAGCCCCGGCAGGAGGCGGTGACGGCGCGTCCAGGGAGCGCGCATGGCGGTGTCCTTCCGGTACGGATGGATGCGCGCGGACCGCTGGGCGAGGTTCTCGCGGACACGGTCGCACGCCGGTCGACCGGCATGAGCCCGCATGCCGGTGGTGGGTGGTCCCGCTCCGCTCGCGGCACCCGTGCCGGGCGCCGCTGTCGAGGACTGATGGTACGGATCACGGGCGCGGCGCTCCAGCGCCCGTGGTGAGCGGCGCGCCCCGCGACGCCCGCCATGGGCTTGAAGGAGCCGACGTCCGCGTGCCCGCGGCGTCGGCGGGCCGGGCTGTCACCGCCTGGTGACAATGATCGACCTTGTCAAATATTTACGTGTCCAGATATCGTTCCGGTGCCAAGTTCCGGACCCGGACGAAGGGCGGTCGCATGGCAGCCAGAGGGGCGCCGGTGACGCATCGGGCGATCGACCAGGGCCGATTCCAGCTCGATGGCTCACTCGACCTCAGCGCACCGTTCACATCCGTGGCCGACGTGACGATCGGCGGCCGACTGCAGGAGTTCACGGCCGGTTCGATCGGGCTCGCGGACGACGTGGCCCGGACGCTCGGCGTCGAGACGTTCGACGAGGAACTCACCTATCAGGGCGGAACGCTGCTGACCGCGCGCATCCGATCCTACGACCCGCAGATCCAGTTGGCCGAGGAGCGGCTCGTGGCGGTCTGGCGGGGGCGGCGACACTGCTTCTTCACCGAGATGTACGGCGCGGCGACCACCGACCTGCTCGGCGCGTTGCGGACGCTGCGCGTCGAGGAGCACGACGACGGGCTGGCCCTGCGCCCGACCTCGAAGACCGGGGCCGAGTTCGCCGAACCCGCCACCGTGCTCAAGGAGGTTCCCGGGCTCGGCCTGCTGGAGATCGCACCGCTCACCAAGCAGCGTGTCGGGCAACTGCCCTCCTGGCGCGGCCTGCGGACGCAGGCGGGCGAGCTCTTCCGGGACGTCCTGCCCGACGGGCAGCCCTACTTCGTGCTGGCCGCGGCGGACGCCTGGCTCAGCCTGGTGCCGTTCGCCGAAACGGACATGGAGCAGGTGCCCACTCTGGTCGACCGGCTCCGCGTCCAGAGGGCCCGGTAGGTCGCGGTGTCCGGACTGCTGGCCAGCGTGGCCACGTGCACCGTCCTGTTCACCCTGCTCGTCAGCACCGCCGAGCACCTGTCACGGCCGGCGGCGCTCGCCGAGGCCCTGGCCGCGCACCGGGTGCTTCCGGCTCCGGGCGCGGTCGCCGCCGTCGCCATCGCCGGCGAGGGCCTGCTCGCCGGGGCCGGGGTCGTGGCGCTGTTCCATCCCGGCGGCGGGGGCCCGCTCGTCGCCGTCCTCGTCGGCAGCGTCGCGCTACTCGCCCTGTACGCCGGCTACGGCCTGCACGTGAGGTCGACCGGGCGCGCCGGCTCGTGCGGATGCTCCCGCGTGGAACTGCCGATGACCGGCTGGGTGGTGGCACGGGCGGCGGTCCTGGCCGGGCTGGCCCTGGTCGCGCTGCTCCTGTCCGACTCGATCATTCCGGCGGATCGCGCCGACGCCTCGCTCGCCGTCGTGCTGCTGGCCTCCGCCACGTTCACCGCGCTGCTGTGGCACCTGCCCGCCGCCATGTACGAGCCGGCGACGGCGACAGCCCGGCGGCCCACCACCGGCCGGTCCATCGGCACGACAGAGGGAGGCCTGCCCGGATGAGCTTCCAGACCAGCGCACTGATCCTGAGCTGGATCGCGATACTTCTGCTGGCCTTCACGGTCTCGGGCCTGGTACGCCAGGTGCACGCGCTGTCGAGCGGGGCGGTGCAGCGTCGTCCCGAGTCGGTCGGTCTGCGGCCGGGCGCGCCGGCCCCCGGATTCGCCCGGTTGGCCCCGGCGGCCCCGGCGGTTCCGCTGGTGCTGCTCTTCCTGGAGCCCGACTGCGGGACGTGCACCGAGGTGCTGGCCGAGGCGAGCGACCACGTCCGCCCCGGCCTGGAGTTCCGGGTCCTCTACCGGGAGGACCCTCCGGCGCGGGCGGCGGAGCTGCCGATCACCGTGCTCGGCGGGCAGGCGGAACTGTTCGAGCGCTACGACGCCCTCGCCACCCCGTTCGCCACCGTCGTCGACCAGGCCGGGCGGGTGCTCCGCGCCGAGCCGCTCGGCTCCCGCGCGGCACTGCACCGCCTGCTCGACGAAGTCGACAGCCCACCCGGCGGCTCCGCACCGACGGCCGCCACGAATCGGGGAGGCCGGGCATGACCGGTATCGACGCCGTGCCCTGGTTGCGCGGAGACGACCCCGGGACCGGGCCCGCCGTCCGGCGGGTGCCGGTGCGGCCGGGCGGCCGGAGGCGTGTGGGGTGGGAGCTGTCGCGACGCACCCTGCTCCGGGCGGGCACCGCGGTGGGAATGGCCGCGCTCAGTGTGTTCCCGGCGGCCCGCCGCGCGTACGCCGACGGTTACACGATCTATGCCGGATGCCCGACGTACGCCAGCGACCACAACTGCTCACCGGGGTGCGGCCCGAGCACGATCTTCGCCGATTCCTGCAACACCAGCGGCACGTACACCGGATTCCACAAGAACGACGGCGTCACCTGGATCCTGCGGCCGAACCAGTGCTACGGCGGCACCTACGACGGCTGGTTGTGGGCCTACAACGGGGCGTGCGGCGCCTGCACCTGCTCGGTCGAACGCCGATGCCACGACGGGTACAAGAAGACCAGCTCGGGCTGGGTGAAGTCGATCTGCCGCTGGAACACCAAGTGCGGCTGCCTGGGCACGGCCAGCTGGCCCACCACCCGGCGGAGCAACACCGGGGTGAACGTCTACACCGTGCAGCACCTGCTGACCGCCCGCGGGCACGCGACCGGGATCGACGGGATCTTCGGCAGCGACACCGAGGCGAAGGTGAAGAGCTTCCAGACGGCGGCCGGCCTCGGCGCCACCGGTGTGGTCGACGCGACCACCTGGCCGAAGCTCGTGAGCACGGTCCGCTCCGGCAACAGCGGCCACGCCGTCAGCGCCGCCCAGCGCCAGCTGAACAGGCGCGGCTACGCGCTGGTGGTCGACGGGAACTTCGGCCCGGCGACGGACAGCGCGGCACGCGACTTCCAGCGGCAGAACGGGCTGACGGTCGACGGCGTGATCGGGGTCAACTCCTGGCGGACGCTGACCGGCGCCGCCGTATGACCCGGACGCTGCCGGGGCATGCCCGCGCGGCACTGCGCCGGGGCGGCGATCCCCTCGTACCCCTCCTGCTGCTCGCCGTCGGTGCGCTGGCCGCCGCCGCGTACGGACACGTGCTCACCTGGGCGATGATCGGAGGGCTCGCGGGTTACACGCTCTCCGGCTCCGTTTGAACGCACAACAGCGCGCACGCGCTGGCCTCGCCCGGGTGGCGGGATCGAGATCGGCAGGGCGTCGTCCTCGCCCTGTTCGTCACGGGGTTGGTCGCCGGTGGCCTGCTCAGCGGACTGGTGCTGGGGTTGCTCTCCGGCCTGTCCGCTCCGCTGCCCGTCCCGTGGCGGTACGCGGGCATCGTGGCGGTGGCGGTGCTGGGGCTGTTCCGCGAGGTGGGGCTGGTGTCCATCCGGCTGCCGCAGAACGCCCGGCAGGTGCCGCAGGACGTGCTTCAGCGCAGCCTGCGGCGCGGGGCGCTGCAGTTCGGCTTCGAGATGGGCACCGGGGTCCGCACCTACGTCTCGGCGAGCGCCCCGTACGTGCTGGCGGTCGCCCTGCTCCTCGGCGGTCAGCGCCTGCACGTCGCGATGCTCGCCGGGATCGGATTCGGTGTCGGACGCGCGTTGACCCCGCTGGCCCGCCGCGCCGCCGGCACCGGCGACAGGTGGGACGCCGACCTCCGGGTACGGATCCGGGCGATCACCGTCACGGCGGGCGTCGTGCTCGTGGCCGCCCTCGGCCTGCTGGCCGTGCGGCAGTTCTGAACGCGCGACGGTCCGTGGTCAGGAGGCCGGCCACCGCCTGGCGAAGCCGGCCGGCCACGACTTGACGGACGCCATGTTATCGCTCACAGTCGATGTCTAAGGGCGACGACAGTGCGGCTTACCGGGCAAGCCCTCCTCGTCGGACCCGGATCAGGCGCGCGCCGAGCCGAGCGGAAGTTGTTAGCGCTCACTTGCGGGTGCCGCGCGCAGGTCCTGCGTCGTGCTGCGCCCATCTCCGGGTAGTACGCAGGCTTTTGTCATCGAGGGAGGATCATGTCTGCATCTGGTAGGTCTCTAGCGATCGCGCCGCCGTCGCGGCGGCGTGGGTGGTTGCTGCGGGTCGTCGCCGCCGGCGTGGCCGTGCTGGTCGGTGGCGCCGCCGCGGCGGTGGCGTCGTCGTCGCCCGTCGCCGCGGCGACGGTCGACACGAGCGCGTGGTACGTGTTGGTCAACCGCAACAGCGGCAAGGCCCTCGACGTGTACAACCTGGCCACGAACGACGGCGCGCGGATCGTGCAGTGGGCGCGAAACAACGGCAACCAGCAGCAGTGGCAGTTCGTGGACTCGGGCGGTGGCTACTACCGCTTGCGCTCGCGGCTGTCCGGCAAGGTGCTGGACGTCTACAACTTCTCGACGGCCAACGGTGGCAGCATCGTGCAGTGGGCCGGCAACAACTCGACCAATCAGCAGTTCCGGTTGGCCGACTCCGCCGGCGGTCACGTCCGCCTGATCAACAGGAACAGCAACAAGGTGGTGGAGGTGCAGGGCGCCTCGACCGCCGACGGCGCGAGCATCGTGCAGTACGACGACTGGAACGGCAACAACCAGCAGTGGCAACTCGTCCGCGTCGACGGCGGGGGAAACCCCACCACGCCGCCGCCCGGCACGTGCGCTCTGCCGTCCACGTACCGCTGGACGTCGACAGGTTCGTTGGCGAACCCGAGGTCGGGGTGGGTGTCGCTGAAGGACTTCACCCACGCCCCCTACAACGGCCGGCAGCTGGTCTACGCGACCACGCACGACACCGGGACGAGGTGGGGTTCGATGAACTTCGGCCTCTTCACGAACTGGTCCGAGATGGCCTCGGCCAGCCAGAACGCGATGTCCTTCTCCGCCGTCGCGCCCACGCTCTTCTACTTCGCCCCGAGGAACATCTGGGTGCTCGCCTACCAGTGGGGTGGGACCGCCTTCTCCTACCGGACCTCGAGCGACCCCACCAATCCGAACGGATGGTCGTCGGAGCAGGTGCTCTTCTCCGGGAGCATCTCCGGCTCCGGTACGGGACCCATCGACCAGGCGGTCATCGGTGACAGCACGAACATGTACCTGTTCTTCGCCGGAGACAACGGCAGGATCTACCGGGCCAGCATGCCCATCGGCAACTTCCCGGGCAGTTTCGGCTCCACCTCGACGGTGATCATGAGTGACACGACGAACAACCTGTTCGAAGCCGTGCAGGTCTACAAGCTCCAGGGTCAGGACCGGTACCTCATGCTCGTCGAGGCGATCGGTTCGCAGGGCCGCTACTTCCGCTCGTTCACGGCCACCAGTCTGGGCGGTGCGTGGACGCCGCAGGCCGCGACCGAGAGCAACCCCTTCGCCGGCAAGGCCAACAGTGGCGCCACCTGGACCAACGACATCAGCCACGGCGAACTCATTCGCGGCAACGCCGATCAGACCATGACCGTCGATCCCTGCAACCTCCAACTGCTCTACCAGGGCCGGGCCCCCGACTCCGGCGGCGACTACGGCCTCCTGCCGTACCGGCCGGGTCTGCTCACACTGCAGCGCTGACGGCGTGGCGCAGGTCCGGTCCGGATGTTCCTGGCGTGCGCGGGAGCGGCGTCGTGCCGAGCGGTGAGCGTTGCCATCGCTCCCGGTCGGGATCGGGTGGGACCGGAGGGGGGGGGGGGGGGGGGGGCTCGGCGCAAGGTCGAGCCCGCCCCGGTCCACGCAGCCTCCCGTTGAGGGCTGTTTGTCGTCCAGCATCTTGACGACTGTGGATGTGAGCGTTAACACTAGATCGGCGTCGATCGGAGGTGGTCATGAGCGGTGTGGACGGCGAGCGGTACGTGGTCGGAGTCGACTACGGCACCCTCTCCGGGCGGGCCCTGGTGGTGCGGGTGCGCGACGGTGCGGAGGTCGGGACGGCGGTGCACGCGTACCGCCACGGCGTGCTGGAGGCCCAGCTCCCCGACGGCGGCCCGGCACTGCCCCCCGACTGGGCCCTGCAGGACCCGGAGGACTACCGCGACGTCCTGCGGCGCGCCGTCCCCGCCGCTCTGGCCGACGCCGGCGTGGATCCGTCGCGGGTGATCGGCATCGGCACCGACTTCACCGCCTGCACGGTTCTGCCGACGCTCGCCGACGGCACCCCCCTGTGCGAGGTCCCGGAGCTGCGCCACCGCCCGCACGCCTGGGTGAAGC
Source organism: Micromonospora sp. URMC 107 (assembly GCF_051386315.1). Lineage (NCBI taxonomy): Bacteria > Bacillati > Actinomycetota > Actinomycetes > Micromonosporales > Micromonosporaceae > Micromonospora > Micromonospora sp. URMC 107. Next base: position 45,177 of record NZ_JBPQTK010000006.1, on the reverse strand, counting down.
TGTGGAAGCACCACGCCGCCCAGCCGCACGCCGACCGCATCAACGCGTTGGCCCACGAGCGGAACGAGCCGTGGATCGGCCGCTACGGCGGCAGGATCTCCGCCGAGTGGCAGTTCGCCAAGGGCCTGCAGCTCCTCGAGGAGGATCCGGAGGTCTACCGCCGCGCCGAGCGCTTCGTCGAGGCCGCCGACTGGATCGTGTGGCAGTTGTGCGACGCGGAGACCCGCAACGTGTCCACCGCCGGGTACAAGGGCATCCGGCAGGACGGCCGGTACCCGTCGACCGACTTCCTGCGCGCTCTCGACCCGGGCTTCGCCGACTTTGCGACCAAGCTGGACGGTCCGCTGCTGCCGCTCGGTGAGCGGGCCGGGCCCCTCAGCGCCCGCGCCGCCGCCTGGACCGGGCTGCCGGCGGGCATCGCGGTCGCGGTCGGCAACGTCGACGCGCACGTCACCGCGGCCGCCGCGCAGGCCCTGGAGCCCGGTCGAATGGTGGCCATCATGGGCACCTCCACCTGCCACGTGGTCAACGGCGCCCGTCCCGCCGAGGTGCCGGGGATGTGCGGCGTGGTCGACGGCGGCGTCAGCGCGGGCGCGTGGGGTCACGAGGCCGGGCAGAGCGGAGTCGGGGACATCTTCGGGTGGTTCGTCGAACAGGCCGCCCCGGCCGGGCTCGCGTCGCACGAGCGCCTCACCGAGCTGGCCGCCGGCCAACCGGTCGGCGCGCACGGCCTGATCGCGCTGGACTGGTGGAACGGCAACCGTTCGCTGCTGGTCAACCACGACCTCAGCGGGATGATCGTCGGGCTGACCCTGGCCACCCGGCCGCAGGACGTCTACCGGGCACTGCTCGAGTCCACGGCCTTCGGCACCCGGATGATCATCGAGGCGTTCGTCGAGGCCGGGGTGCCGGTGGACGACCTGGTCGTCGCCGGTGGTCTCACCTCGAACCGGCTGCTCATGCAGATCTACGCCGACGTCACCAACCGCCCGTTGGGCATCATCGGCTCCGCCCAGGGGCCGGCGCTCGGCTCGGCGATCCACGCGGCGGTCGCCGCCGGGGCGTACCCGAACGTCCACCGGGCCTCGGAGGCGATGGGCCGGGTGGATGAGGGCGTGTACCAGCCGGACCCCGACAACGTGCGGGCGTACGACGCCCTGTACGCCGAGTACCGGACACTCCACGACCACTTCGGTCGCGGCGGCGACGACGTCATGCTCCGCCTGCGGGCGATCCGGAACGCCGCCGTCGCGGCACCGGGTGAAGCGGTCCTGGAGGTGGTCGGATGAACACCGACGCGGCGCGGCAGGTCAGCGCCCTGCGGGAGACGGTGGCCCGCCTGCACGGCGAGTTGACCCGGTACGCGCTGGTCGCCTGGACCGCCGGCAACGTCTCGGCGCGGGTACCGGGGCAGGACCTCATGGTGATCAAGCCGAGCGGTGTCGACTACGACGCCCTGACGGCGGAGACCATGGTCGTCTGCGATCTGCACGGCACCGTGGTCGACGGGGACAAGGCGCCGTCCAGCGACACCGCCGCCCACGCCTACGTCTACCGGGCCATGCCACAGGTCGGTGGCGTCGTGCACACCCACAGCGGCTACGCCACCGCCTGGGCGGCGCGGGGCGAGTCCATCCCGTGCTTCTTGACCGCGCAGGCCGACGAGTTCGGCGGGGAGATCCCGGTGGGCCCGTTCGCGCTGATCGGCGGGGACGACATCGGCAAGGGGATCGTCAGCACCCTGTCCGGGCACCCTTCGCCCGCGGTGCTCATGCGCAACCACGGGGTCTTCACGATCGGCAGGGACGCCCGCGCGGCCGTCAAGGCCGCGGTGATGTGCGAGGACGTCGCCCGCACCGCGCACCTGGCCCGGGCGCTGGGGCAGCCGCTGCCGATGGCGCAGGCCGACATCAGCGCGCTCCACGACCGGTACCAGAACGTCTACGGCCAACGCTCGACCACCGGGTGACCGGGATCGCCACCACGCTCCTGATCGCCCTCCACCCGTCCGGCGCGGCCTCTTCTCGCACCAACGCCATCACCACATCCGGACACCGGCGCGCGCAGGCCACGTGTCCGGATTCCCCCGACCCGAGGAGAACCGATGAGAACCAGGAGAACGGCAGGCACGATCATCGCAGCCTTCGCCAGCGTGCTGCTCGCGGGCAGCGTGGCGGCCTGCGGTAACAGCGACACCGGCGGCGGCTCCGCCGACGACGGCAGGATCACGCTGGGCTTCTCGCAGGTCGGCGCCGAGAGCGGCTGGCGGACGGCGAACACCACCTCGATCAAGGAAGCCGCCGCGGAGGCGGGGATCGAGCTGAAGTTCGACGACGCGCAGCAGAAGCAGGAGAACCAGATAAAGGCGATCCGGAACTTCATCCAGCAGAAGGTGGATGTCATCGCCTTCTCGCCGGTGGTGGAGTCCGGTTGGGACACCGTGCTCAAGGAGGCCAGGGACGCCGACATCCCGGTGATCCTGACCGACCGCTCCGTCGACTCGGCCGACAAGTCCCTCTACAAGACCTTCCTCGGGTCGGACTTCGTCAAGGAGGGCCGGCTGGCCGGCGAGTGGCTGGTGGAGCGGACCAGGAGCGCCAGCGGCCCGGTGAACATCGTCGAGTTGCAGGGCACGACGGGCTCGGCGCCGGCCAACGACCGCAAGGAGGGCTTCGCCAAGGCGATCGCCGCCAACCCGAACCTGAAGATCGTCGCCTCGCAGTCGGGCGACTTCAAGCGGGCCGACGGCAAGCAGGTGATGGAGCAGTTTCTCAAGGCCAACCCGAAGATCGACGTTCTCTTCGCGCACAACGACGACATGGGTCTGGGCGCGCTGGAGGCGATCACCGCGGCCGGCAAGGTGCCCGGCAAGGACATCACCATCATCACCATCGACGCGGTGAAGGACGGTATGCAGGCCCTCGCGGACGGCAAGTTCAACTTCATCGCCGAGTGCAGCCCGCTGCTCGGCCCCCAGCTGATGGACCTGGCGAAGAAGGTCCACGCCGGCGAGGAGGTGCCCGCCCGGATCGAGACCGAGGAGACCACCTTCACCCAGGAGCAGGCCAGGGAGGCGCTGCCCAACCGCAGGTACTGACCGACGCCGGGGGCACCGTCCGCTGACGGCGCCCCCGGCCCCTCGCTCTGCCGTCCTCGTACCGACACCAACCAGAAGAGGTCCGATGGGATGACGGGTAGCCGTCCGGTCCTGACCATGACCGGGATCAGCAAGACCTTCCCCGGGGTACGCGCGCTCCACGACGTCGACTTCAGGCTGTTCCCGGGCGAGGTGCACGCCCTGATGGGCGAGAACGGCGCCGGCAAGTCGACCCTGATCAAGGTGTTGACCGGCGTCCACGCCGTCGACGCGGGCACCGTCGTCCTCGACGGTGAGCAGGTCGCCTTCAACGGCCCGATGCAGGCGTCGGCCTCCGGTGTGAGCACCGTCTACCAGGAGGTCAACCTCTGCGCCAACCTGTCCGTGGCGGAGAACATCTTCATCGGCCGGGAGCCCCGCCGTCTCGGCGCGATCCGCTGGGGCGAGACGCGGCGGCGGGCGCGGCACCTGCTGGCCCGGCTGGACCTCGACATCGACGTCACCGCGCAGCTCGGGACGTACTCCCTCGCGGTGCAGCAGATGGTCGCCATCGCCCGGGCGATCGACGTGCGTTCCCGGGTGCTGATCCTGGACGAGCCGACGTCCAGCCTGGACGCGGGCGAGGTCGCGCACCTGTTCCGGATCATGCGGCAACTGCGTGACGAGGGCATCGGCATCCTGTTCGTGACGCACTTCCTCGACCAGGTCTACGACATCGCCGACCGCATCACGGTGCTGCGCAACGGCGCCCTGGTGGGGGAGTACCGGACCGACGAGCTGCCGCAGTTGAGCCTCGTCGAGAAGATGATCGGCAAGGAGCTCGACGTCCTGGAGCGCCTCGACGGGCAACAGAAGCGCACCGTCGCCGTACGGTCCGACGCGGTGCCGCTGGTGGACGCGTCGGCGCTGGGCCGCGACGGCGCGGTCGCCCCCTTCAGCCTGCGGATCCACGCCGGCGAGGTGGTCGGGCTCGCCGGCCTGCTCGGCTCCGGCCGCACCGAGGTGGCGCGGCTGCTGTTCGGCGCCGACCGCGCCGACCGCGGCAGGGTCGCCATCGACGGCGGCGGGACGCGGTTGCGCCACCCGGGCCAGGCCATCGACCGCGGCGTCGGGTTCTGCTCCGAGAACCGCCGCGCGGAGGGCGTCATCCCCGAGCTGTCGGTGCGGGAGAACATGATCCTCGCGATGCAGGCGGCACGTGGCTGGCTGCGGCCGGTTCCCCGCCGCCGGCAGGACGAGCTGGTCGAGAAGTACGTCCAGGCGCTCGGCATCCGGCCGGCGAACCCGGACCTGCCGGTGCGCAACCTCTCCGGCGGCAACCAGCAGAAGGTGCTCCTGGCCCGCTGGCTCATCACCGAGCCGCGTCTGCTGATCCTCGACGAGCCGACCCGCGGGATCGACATCGGGGCGAAGGCCGAGATCCAGAAACTGGTGGTCCAGCTCTCCGACGACGGTATGGCGGTGCTGTTCATCTCCGCCGAGCTGGAGGAGGTGCTGCGGCTGAGCCACCGCGTCGCCGTCATGCGTGACCGGACGATGGTCGCCCAACTCGACAACGACGACACCCTCGACGCCGACCGCGTCATGCGGGCCATCGCCCGTGGGTCCGGCAGTGCGGAGGCGATCCGATGAACGCCGTCGCCGAACGCCTCCGGCCGCTGACCGGCCACCGCCTGTTCTGGCCGGCACTCGTGCTGCTGGTCATGATCCTCGCCAACACGGTCCACCGACCCGGCTTCCTCGCCGTCGAGGTCAAGAACGGGCAGCTCTACGGCACCCTGGTCGACATCCTGCGGCTGAGCGCCCCACTGATCCTGGTCGCGCTGGGCATGACCCTCGTCATCGCCACCGGCGGCATCGACCTCTCCGTCGGCTCGCTCTGCGCGATCAGCGGCGCCGTCGCCTGCCTGCACATCAGCGAGGCGTCCGACCAGGACAGCCCGTCGACCGTCCTCACGGCGCTGGCGTTGGCCTTCGGCGCCGCGCTCGTGCTCGGCGCCTGGAACGGGGTGCTGGTCGCCGTCATCGGCATCCAGCCCATCATCGCCACGCTGATCCTCATGGTGGCCGGCCGGGGGCTCGCGCAGCTGGTCACCGAGGGCCAGATCATCACGATCAACTCCGGTCCGTACCGGGCGATCGGGCTCGGACACTTCCTGACCCTGCCGCTGGCCGTCCTCGTCGCACTCGCGGCGGCCCTGCTCGTCGCCGCCTTCACCCGTCGTACCGCGCTCGGCCTGATCGTCGAGTCGGTCGGGGGCAACGCCGAGGCGAGCCGGCTGGCCGGCATCCGCTCCGGGCGCGTCATCTTCCTCGTGTACGTGGTCAGCGCCGCCTGCGCCGCGCTCGCCGGATTCATGATGACGGCGAACGTGTCCAGCGCCGACGGCAACGCCGCCGGCCTCTGGGTGGAGCTCGACGCGATCCTCGCGGTGGTCATCGGCGGCACCTCCCTCGCCGGCGGCCGGTTCTCCCTCGGCGGCACCGTCCTCGGCGCGCTGATCATCCAGACCCTCACCACCTCGGTCTACTCCCTGAACATCTCGCCGCAGACGGCCCTGCTGTTCAAGGCGGTCGTCGTCATCGCCGTCTGCCTCATCCAGTCGCCGGCGTTCCGGGCCAGGTTCCGCCGGCGACGGGGCGCGACCACACCTGGGCCCGCGGCGGCGCGGCGGAAGAAGGAGCAGGTGCCGGCATGAGCGGTACGTCGCTGACCATCGGCCGCACCTGGCGGCCCGGGGTGCCCCGGCGGCACGTCCCGGTCCTGGCCACGCTCGCCCTGCTGCTGGTCATGTACGGCGTCGGCGTGTCCCAGTACCGCGCGTTCTCCAACGTCCAGGTCGTCTTCAACGTCTTCATCGACAACGGGTTCCTGCTGGTCGTGGCGGTCGGCACGACCTTCGTGATCCTCACCGGTGGCATCGACCTGTCGGTCGGCTCCGTCGTCGCGATGACCGCGATGGTATCGGCCGCGTTGCTCCAGGACGGGCTGCCCGCGGTCCTGGTGCTGCTCGTCGCGCTGCTGATCGGCCTGACCCTCGGGTTCCTGATGGGCTGCGCGATCCACTTCTTCGAGATCCAGCCGTTCATCGTCACCCTCGCCGGGATGTTCTTCGCCCGGGGCATGTGCACGTTCATCAGTGACGCGTCCATCCCCGTCACCGACGGGTTCTGGACAGCCGTCTCCCAGCAGCGCATCGGCGATCCCGGCGGGAACTTCGTGTCGGTCAGCGTCCTGATCGCGTTCGCGGTGGTGCTCGTCGCCGCGTACGTGCTGACGTACACCCGCTTCGGCCGCAACGTGTACGCGATCGGCGGCAACGCGCAGTCGGCGGTGCTGATGGGCCTGCCGGTGGGGCGCACCCGGATCGCCGTCTACACGGTCAGCGGGTTGTGCTCGGCCATCGGCGGCATCCTGCTGTCGTTCTACACGCTCTCCGGGGCGCCGCTGATCGCCATCGGCATGGAACTGGACGTGATCGCGGCCGTCGTCATCGGCGGCACCGTGCTCACCGGCGGGTCCGGCTACGTCTTCGGCACCGTGCTCGGTGTGCTGGTGCTCGGCGTGATCCAGACCCTGATCACCTTCGACGGGAGCCTCAACTCCTGGTGGACGAGGATCGTGATCGGTGGCCTGCTCTTCGCCTTCATCCTCCTCCAGCGCCTCATCGGCATCCGCCTCAAGTGACCGCCCCTCTCGGAAGGCAAAGGCATGGCAACGCATCCTGAACCCGAGGTCTGGTTCCTCACCGGCAGCCAGGGCCTGTACGGCGCGGACACCCTCCGGCAGGTCGCCGACCAGTCCCGGCAGATCGCCGCGCAGCTCGACGGCTCGCCGCAGATCCCGCTGCGGGTGGTCTGGAAGCCGGTCCTCACCTCCGGCGTCGACATCCTCGAGGCGTGTCGGGACGCCGCCGTGCAGGGTGCGGTCGGGGTGATCGCCTGGATGCACACCTTCTCGCCGGCCAAGATGTGGATCGCCGGTCTGGACGCTCTGCGGACGCCGCTGCTGCACCTGCACACCCAGGCCAACGTCCTGCTGCCCTGGGACGAGATCGACATGGACTTCATGAACCTCAACCAGGCCGCGCACGGCGACCGCGAGTTCGGCTTCATCCAGACCCGGCTCGGCGTCGCCCGCAAGACCGTCGCCGGGCACGTCAGCGACCCCCGGGTGACCGCCCGGATCGGCGCCTGGGCCCGGGCCGCGCTCGGCTACTCGGCGATGCGTTCGCTGCGGCTGGCGCGCTTCGGCGACAACATGCGCGACGTGGCCGTGACCGAGGGCGACAAGGTCGAGGCGGAGCTGCGCTTCGGCGTCTCGGTCAACACCTACGGCGTCAACGACCTCGTCGCGGTCGTCGACCAGGTGGCCGACGCGCAGGTCGACGAGCTGGTCGAGGAGTACGACGACACCTTCCGGGTCGACCCGCAGTTGCGGGCGGGCGGAGCACGGCACCTCTCGCTGCGCTACGCCGCGCGCCTGGAGCTGGGCCTGCGCGCGTTTCTGGACGACGGCGGCTTCCGGGCCTTCACCACGAACTTCGAGGACCTGGGCGGCCTGCGCCAGCTTCCGGGCATCGCCGTGCAGCGCCTCATGGCCGACGGCTACGGCTTCGGCGGTGAGGGCGACTGGAAGACCTCGGCGCTGGTCCACTCGCTCAAGTCGATGGCGGTCGGGGTCACGGGTGGGACGTCCTTCATGGAGGACTACACCTACGACCTGACGCCCGGCAGGGAGCTGGTGCTCGGCGCCCACATGCTCGAGGTGTGCCCGTCGATCGCCGGTGACACCCCCACGGTGGAGATCCACCCGTTGAGCATCGGCGGGCGCGAGGACCCCGTCCGGATGGTGTTCGACGCCGCCCCCGGACCGGCGGTGGTGCTCGGCCTCGCGGACATGGGGGAGCGCTTCCGCCTGGTGGCCAACGAGGTCGACGTGGTGGCGCCGCCGCACCCGCTGCGCCGGCTGCCGGTCGCGCGGGCCGTGTGGCGGCCCCGCCCGCACCTGCCCGGCTCGGCGGAGGCCTGGATCACCGCCGGTGCCCCGCACCACACCGTGCTGTCCCAGGCGGTGGGCGTGGAGGAGCTGCACGACCTGGCCGAGATGACGAGGACCGAACTGGTCGTCATCGACGAGCACACCGACCCACGCCGCCTTGCCGACGAGATCCGGTGGAACCAGGCCTACTACCGGCTCGCCCGAGGGTTCTGACCGGCGCGCCCCCGACGGATTCCGGTTCCTGTCAGCACCCGACGACACCGTGACCTCGGCAGCCATCCCCGGTTCTGGGGCAGCTGGACGGTCGCGCGGCGAACGGGAACGCGCCCCGCCGATTCGTCGGCGGCCGGCAACACCGGGCCGGCCCGGTCGGCTCCGCCGCACTCCGGACGACGGGACGCCTGGCGTAGACTGTCGGCGTTCCAACCTCGGTCACCCGGCACACGTCGCCGTGGCGGATGGGAGGGCGGATTCAGCACCACGAGGCCGCTCCCGTCGACGTCGACGTGCGCGATCGCCGACGGGCAGCCGGGGAAGGTGAGGTGGCAATGCGTAGTCCCGCGATGACGGACGTGGCTCGCCTCGCCGGCGTCTCCCACCAGACGGTGTCCCGGGTCCTCAACGGGCACCCCAACGTGCGCGAGCAGACCCGGCTTCGCGTCCAGGCGGCCATCGCCGAGCTTGGCTACCGGCCCAACCGGGCCGCCCGGGCACTGGTGACCGGCCGGTCCCAGGTGATCGGTGTGGTCGCGCAGAACACCACCCTCTACGGCCCGGCGTCGCTGCTGGCCGCCCTGGAACAGGCGGCCGCCGAGGCGGGCTTCGCGGTCAGCGTCGGCAGTGTGAGCGACCTGGACCACCGGTCCATCTCGGCGGCGGTGGAGCGGCATCTCGCGCACCGGGTCGCCGGCATCGTCGTGATCGCGCCGGTGGAGTCGGCCGGGGAGGCCCTCGAACGGCTTCCCCAGGACGTGCCCCTGGTGACCGTCGACGGTGACCCGCGCCGGCCGGTCCCGCTGGTGACGGTCGACCAGGCCGCCGGTGCCCGGGCCGCCACGCAGCACCTCCTCGACGCGGGACACCGCACGGTCTGGCACGTCTCCGGTCCGCCGGACTGGTTCGACAGCGCGGGCCGGATCGAAGGGTGGCGGGAGGCCCTGCAGACGGCGGGCGCCGAGGTGCCGCCGTTGGTCCCGGCCGACTGGTCCGCGGCGGCCGGCTACCGGTGCGGGCAGATGCTGGCCCGGATGCCGGAGGTCACGGCGGTCTTCACCGCCAACGACCACCTGGCGCTGGGCGTGCTGCGGGCGCTGTACGAGCACGGCCGACGGGTGCCGGGAGACATCAGCGTGGTCGGCTTCGACGACGTGCCGGAGGCGGCGTACTTCATCCCGCCGCTGACCACCGTGCGGCCCGACTTCGCCGCGGTCGCCCGGGCGAGCCTGGACATGCTGCTCGCCCAGATCGAGTCGTCGCACGTCGCCGGCCCGCTACGGCAGACGGTCGCGCCGAGCCTGGTCGCCCGCCAGAGCGTGGGAGCCCCGCCGCGCCGCTAGGCACGCCACCCGCGCGGGCATCGGGGGCAGCGCTTTTTTTCGATCTGCGGCCGGGTCCCGCCATCCGGTCGGGTCCGACGGCCGGAGCCGTCCGGTGGGCCGCAGGCCGGCCCGGCTGACCTGCCACGTCTCGACGAATAGCCATTAATCGCCGCAGGCGCCACTCGTCGGGCTGTCCGGGCCCAAGGTATGAGAAGCGGCCGAGTCAGACCAACCAGCACTCTTGCCACCAATGCGAGACCTATGAATAGATCGACGCCTCCGGTCGGGTGAGCCGCACCAACCGATCGGGTGCCCGGGGCTACCGGAAGGCAGCCCGTGCTCAGCTCCATGGAGGTACCACATGCGACACTCCGGGTCTCCGCTGCGCCAGGCCACCGCACTGTCGGTGGCCGGCGCGCTGGTCGTCGGCATGCTGACCGGCAGTCCCGCTCAGGCAGCACCCGCTACGCCCGCTTCCCCCGGTCAAGCCGCCGCGCTCGCCGCCGCACTCGGCGACCGCTCCGGTGGGGCGTACGCCGGGGCCGACGGCGCCATGGTCGTCACCGTGACCGACGACGCCGCTGCCCGCAAGGTCCGCGCGGCCGGCGCGACCCCGAAGCTCGTCGCCCGCGGCGCGGACGACCTCGCCCGGGCCACCGCCACGCTGGACGGCGCCGCGCGGGTGCCAGGCACCGCGTGGTGGACCGATCCGGCGACCAACCAGGTCGTGGTCTCCGTCGACAGCACGGTGACCGGCGCGAAACTGGCCCGCGTCGAGGCCGTCGCGCAGCGGCTCGGCGGCACCGTCCGCATCCAGCGGGAGTCCGGCACGCTCAGCACCCGGGCCGCCGGCGGTGAGGCCATCTACGCCGAGGGTGGTGGCCGCTGCTCGCTGGGCTTCAACGTCCGCAGCGGCGACACCCACTACTTCCTCACCGCCGGGCACTGCACCGACATCACCGCCAACTGGTACGCCGACTCCGGGCAGAGCAGCCTGCTCGGCACCGGCGGCACCGGCAGCTTCCCCGGCGACGACTACGGCATCGTGCGCCACACCAGCCCGGCCTCCGCCGACGGCAGCGTCCACCTGTACGACGGCACCACCCGGGACATCACCGGTGCGGCCGACGCCTTCGTCGGGCAGTCGGTGCAGCGCTCCGGCAGCACCACCGGTCTGCACGGCGGCGCGGTCGAGGCGGTCGAGGCCACGGTGAACTACGCCGAGGGCAGCGTCAGCGGGTTGATCCGCACCACGGTCTGCGCCGAGCCGGGCGACAGCGGTGGCGCGCTCTTCAGCGGAAGTACCGCCCTGGGCCTGACCTCGGGCGGCAGCGGCAACTGTTCCTCCGGCGGGACCACCTACTTCCAGCCGGTCACCGAGGCGCTGAGCGTCTACGGGGTGGAGATCGTCTGAGGAGACGTCACACCAGCGGGGCCGCCGGACACCGGCGGCCCCGCCCCTGTGCCTGGCCCGGGCCGCCCTACGGCCGCCCGCACCGTCGCACCGGGTCACGCGAGGGTGTGATGACCCGCCTTGACGACCTGGTCGTACTCGCTGCGCCGGGCGTCGTAGGCGGCCTCCAGGAACGTCTCCGAGTCCGGTCCCACCGGCAGCCGCAGCGGCGGCGACTCCAGCTGACTGAGCCGCCAGACCACGTCCGCGAAGAGCGCGGGGGAGTTCACCTCGACCTTGGTGTTCATGCCGCGCAGCGCGCCGAGCAGGCCGTCGCTGACCGGCGTGTAGTCCGCGATGCGCTGCTCCGGCATGACCAGGTTGGCGCTGTAGCCGGTGGCGAAGCCGCCCGGTTGCAGGATGGTGACCTTCACCCCGAGGTGCCCGGCCTCGGCGGCCAGCGACTCGGCCGCGCCCTCCACCGCGAACTTGCTCGCCGTGTACGCGGCCAGCCCGGGGAAGGGAACCATGCCGGCGACCGAGCTGACGAAGATCGCGTGCCCGCCGCGCTGCGCCCGCCACAGCGGCAGTACGGCCCGGGTGAGCCGCCACGGCCCGAACACGTTGGTGTCGAACTGGGCGGCGAGTTCCGCGTCGGAGACCTCCTCGAAGGTGCCGAACTGGCCGTAGGCGGCGTTGTTGACCAGGACGTCGACGCCGCCGAAGGCGTCCACCGCCCGTTCGACCGCCGCCGCGCACTGCGCCGGGTCCCGGACGTCGAGGGCGGCGGCCACCAGGTTGCCCGGATGCCGGGCCACCAGCTCGTCGAGGGTCTCCGGCCGTCGGACCGTCGCCACCACCTGTTCCCCCTCGGCGGCGAGCCGGGCCGCGAGGGCCCGACCGAGCCCGCTCGAACACCCCGTGACCAACCAACGTTTCGCCATCGCCCTCGACCTGCCCAATCCGGTGGGTTACCTGCCGAATGCAGACTGTGGGATCCGTCGACGCGAGTGAAGGGACATCGGCTGTCGCCAACCGGATTCGTCGGGTACCAACGCACCGCCGGTGACTGCGGGGCGACGGCCGCCGGCCGAATCGCCGGCCCTCCGTCGTCACCGGGTGGGGGACAGGGCCGTTCGGTCGACAGCCCACCGCAGACGGACCGTCCTGGCTACGCCGGGACCGCCTGCGGATCACCGGCGGCGTCATGGGTGGCCATGATCTCCTGCCGGCGGGGTTCCTCGCGCAGGATGGCGGAGTGCAGCCAGGCGTCGGGGATGGCGAAACCGTCCACGAGCGTCCGCATGTGCGGGCGCAGCTCCTTGAGGAGACCGTTCACCACGCCGGTGATCGCCTTGCTGCGGGCCGGCGTGAGGCGGCCGTGCTCCAGGAACCATCCCTTGTCGGCCTCGATGACGCTGAGCGCGTACAGGTCACAGACCCGCGAGAGCAGCGCCTGGACCGCCGGGTCCGCGGTGTCCTCGATGCCGGCGACGAACGCCTCCAGGGTGACCCGGTCGATGTGCGCGGCGGCGACGGCGAGGACGTGGTCCTGGACGTCGTTGAAGATGTCGAAGGGGCGGTCTTTCTTCGTGGCCGCGCCGTTGCGCAGGCGGCGGACCGCGCCGTCGAGGAGGTGCCTCTCGCGGTCCTCGAAGACCTTGAGCTGCCAGCCGCGGTCGGTGACGGCGATCTCCTCGTCGCGGCCGGGCACCGTGCTGATCAGCCGTTCGATGAGCGACCGCGCGGCGGTGCGCTCGAGCACCATCTCGCGGACGTGCTCGGCGACGAAGGAGGCCCGCCCCCAGCCGTCCAGCGAGCCGAACTCGTCCCGGTAGCCGGTGAGCAGCCCCTTGGCCACCAGCTGGAGCAGCACCGTGTTGTCGCCCTCGAAGGTGGTGAAGACGTCGGTGTCGGCCTTGAGGCTGGGCAGCCGGTTCTCGGCGAGGTAGCCGGCGCCGCCGCACGCCTCGCGGCACATCTGGATGGTCCGGGTCGCGTGCCAGGTCTGCGCGGCCTTGAGGCCGGCGGCCCGCGACTCCAGCTCCCGTTGCCGGTGCTCGTCGACCGACCCGTCACCGCCCTGTGCCTCACTGAGCGCGGCGACCAGCTCGGCCTGGGCGAAGTGCAGGGCGTACGTGGTGGCCAGGGCGGGCAGCAGCTTGCGTTGGTGGGCCAGGTAGTCGTTGAGCAGCACCTCCCGGTCGGCGTCGGGGGTGCCGAACTGGCGACGGATGTCGCCGTAGCGCACCGCGATGGCAAGCGCCGACTTGGTGGCCGCCGCCGCGGCGCCGCCCACGCTCACCCGGCCGCGGACCAGGGTGCCGAGCATGGTGAAGAAGCGCCGGGAGTCGTTCTCGATCGGGCTGGAGTACGTCCCGTCCTCCGCGACCTGACCGTAGCGGTCCAGCAGCATGTCCCGCGGCACCCGCACGTGGTCGAAGCTGAGCCGCCCGTTGTCGACGCCGAGCAGGCCGGCCTTGGGCCCGGCGTCGCCGATGGTCACGCCGGGCAGCGGGTCGCCCTGCGCGTCGCGGATCGGGACCAGCCACGCGTGTACGCCGTGCCGCCGCCCGTCGGCGATCAGCTGCGCGAAGACCACCGCCATCCGCCCGTCCCGGGCCGCGTTGCCGATGTAGTCCTTGCGGGCGGCCTCGTGCGGGGTGTGCAGGTCGAAGGTCCGCGTCCGCGGATCGTACGTGCAGGTGGTGCGCAGCTGCTGGACGTCGGAGCCGTGGCCGGTCTCGGTCATCGCGAAGCAGCCGAAGATCTCGCCCGAGACGATGTCGCGCAGGTAGGCGTCGTGGTGCCGCCGGGTGCCGAGGGCCGCGACCGCGCCGCCGAACAGGCCCCACTGCACGCCCGCCTTGACCATCAGCGACAGGTCGACCTGCGCCAGCATCTCGATGGCGACGATCGAGGCGCCGACGTCGGATCGGCCGCCGTACCCGGTGGGGAAGCCCGACGCGATACCCAGTTCGACGGGGAGTTCGGTGAGCAGCCGGCTGATCCGCTCACGTGCCTCGTCGCCGGTCTCGCCGTACACCGGGAGGAAGCGCGCGTCGAGGTGGTCCCGGTGCGCGTTGCGGACGTCGGCCCACGGTCCGTCGAGCTTTTCCCGCAGGCGGGCGAGGTCGATGCGGCCGGACGCGTGATCGGGCATGGTCACCCCTCGAGATGGCGGACATTTGGTACTTCTCTACCCAATCAACGGTACCCGCCCCCTACCGCGACCCGGCGAGCGAGACCGCGGTGAGACGGGACACCATCGCCGCGTCGCGCCGCCGGCTCCCGTCGTCCCGGCGGGGCACCTACCCGTACGGCGGCACCCGCACACGTCCGGTCCACCCGCCGCCGTGGCTCGCCACCGCCCGGGCGCGAATCGTCACGAGGCTGTCGTATTGCCGCGCAGCCTGCGGGGTAGGGCTCTTGAAAGTTTTCCCCACCGAAGGCCGTCGGCGATGTCGAGAACCCGGGACCGGCTCCGTCCCCGCTGTGAATGCGACCAGAATGGTCGGCGCCAGCACCGAGGAGAGACACCATGGCCAAGTACCTGCTGCTCAAGCACTACCGCGGCGCCCCGGCGGCCGTCAACGACGTGCCGATGGACCAGTGGACGCCGGAGGAGATCTCGGCGCACATGCGGTACATGAGCGACTTCGCGACCCGGCTCGAGGCGACCGGCGAGTTCGTCGACGGCCAGGCGCTCGCACCCGAGGGAACGTTCGTCCGGTACGACGGCGAGGGTCGCCCGCCGGTCACCGACGGCCCGTTCGCCGAGACCAAGGACCTCATCGCCGGCTGGATGGTGATCGACGTCGACAGCTACGAGCGCGCCGTCGAGCTGGCCGGGGAGCTGTCGGCCGCCCCCGGGGCGGGCGGGAAGCCGATCCACGAGTGGCTGGAGCTGCGCCCGTTCCTGACCGCGCCGCCCACCATCACGGAGTGACCTGATGGACGAGGCCCTGCTCCGGAGCCTCACGCCGGTCGTACTCGGGATCCTCGTCCGCCGCGGAGCCGACTTCGCGGCGGCCGAGGACGCCGTACAGGACGCGCTGGTCGAGGCGGTCCGGGCCTGGCCGGCCGACCCGCCGCGGGATGCGAAGGGCTGGCTGGTCACCGTGGCCTGGCGGCGTTTCCTCGACGCGACCCGGGCGGACGCCGCCCGCCGCCGGCGGGAGGACCTCGTCGACGAGGAGCCGGCGCCCGGGCCCGCGCCCGAGGTGGACGACACGCTCCAGCTCTACTTCCTGTGCGCCCACCCGTCGCTGACGCCGTCGTCCGCGGTCGCGCTCACGCTGCGCGCCGTCGGCGGGCTGACCACCCGCCAGATCGCCCAGGCGTACCTGGTGCCCGAGGCGACCATGGCGCAACGCATCAGCCGGGCCAAGCGCACCGTCTCCGGCGTGCGGTTCAACCAGCCCGGCGACGTCGCGACGGTGCTGCGCGTCCTGTACCTGGTCTTCAACGAGGGCTACTCCGGCGACGTCGACCTCGCCGCCGAGGCCATCCGGCTCACCCGGCAGCTCGCGGCCGCGATCGACCATCCCGAGGTGGCGGGGCTGCTCGCCCTCATGCTGCTGCACCACGCCCGGCGCGCCGCCCGGACCGCGCCCGACGGCAGCCTGGTGCCGCTCGCCGAGCAGGACCGCGGCCGGTGGGACACCACGTCGATCGCCGAGGGCGTCGAGATCCTGCAGGCGGCCCTGGCCCGCGACCGGCTGGGCGAGTTCCAGGCCCAGGCCGCCATCGCGGCACTGCACGCCGACGCGCCCACCGCCGGGGAGACCGACTGGGTGCAGATCGTCGAGTGGTACGACGAACTCGCGCGCCTGACCGACAGCCCGGTCGTCCGGCTCAACCGCGCGGTGGCGGTCGGCCGGGCCGACGGGCCGCGCGCCGGCCTGGCGGCGCTCGGGGCACTGGACGACTCACTGCCCCGCCACGCGGCGGTGGCGGCGTACCTCCACGAGCGCGACGGTGACCTGGCGACGGCGGCACGGCTGTACGCCGAGGCGGCCCAGAAGGCACCCAACCTCGCCGAACGCGACCACCTGACGCGCCAGGCCGCCCGGCTCAACGCCCGCCGGCGTCCCTGAGGGGGGGGCGGGGCGGGAGGGTGGACCTGATCACCCGCGTCCGCCGGAAGGTGGTGCCGGCGGCGGTGCCTCAGGAGCGGCCAGCGCGTGGGCGCCGCGTGGCGTGCCAGCGTTCGATCAGCGCGGGCATCTCGCCGAGCATGTAGCTGTAGAAGTCGCGCATCTCAGCGAGGCGGCGCCCGGCGAGGGTCTCGGTGCCGGCGGTGGCGATGCCCTCGTCGGCGGCCCGGGTCATCAGGTTCAGGGCGTCGTTCTGGCTGGACATCAGGGTGGCCCAGGCACCGTCGCGGAACCGGAAGTGCTCCCTGCGGCTGCCAGGGGCCGGAACCCGCTCGATCATCCCCATGCTGATGAGGTTCTTCAACGCGCCGGACATCGCCCCGGAGCTGACGCCGAGTCGTTCGCCGATCTCGCCGGCTGTCAGTGCCTCCTGCTGGGTGAACAGCAACGCCGCCATCACGCGCGCGGTCATCCGCTGCAGCCCGTACTGGATCAGGGTCAGCGCGAAACGCTCGGCAGCCCGGGTCAGGTCATCGCTCACCACCACACTGTAACCAACATCAGAACATTCTGAATGTTTACAGATCTCTGAAAATTCAGTACGGTCGACGCATGGATGACGTGATCGTGCTGGACCGCCTGGTCAAGACCTACGGCCGCCGGCGCGGTCTGGCCGGCCTCGACCTACAGGTGCGCGCCGGTGAGGTGCTGGGCTTCCTCGGCCCGAACGGGGCCGGCAAGTCCACCACGATTCGTCTGCTGCTCGACCTGATCCGTCCGACGAGCGGGAGCGTCCGGGTCCTCGGGCTGGACCCGCGGGCCGACGCGGTCGCACTGCACCGCCGGGTGGGCTACCTTGCCGGGGATTTCGTCGTGGACGGTCGGCAGACGGTCGGCGCGTGCCTGCGGTTCCTGGCCGGGCTGCGCGCCGGTGTGCCGGCAGGACGGATCGACGCGCTGGCCGAGCGCCTGCACCTGGACCTGTCCGCGAGGATCAAGAGTCTGTCGAAAGGAAACCGGCAGAAGGTCGGCCTGGTCCAGGCGTTCATGCACGAGCCGGAGCTGCTGATCCTCGACGAACCCACGTCCGGGCTGGACCCGCTGGTGCAGCAGACGTTCCTGCGGATGGTGTCCGAGGCGGCGGCGAACGGCCAGACGGTGTTCATGTCGAGCCACGTCATGGCCGAGGTCCAGGCGGTCGCCGACCGGGTCGCGATCATCCGGGACGGCCGGTTGGTCGCACTCGACACGGTCGCCGCACTGCGTAGCCAGGCGGTCCGCCACATCGAGATCAACTTCGCCGGACCGGTGACCGCGGACAGGTTCGACACGGTGCCGGGCGTGACCGGGCTCAGCGTGCGCGGCACCGTACTGCGCTGCCAGCTCGAGGGCAGCCCTGACGCGCTGCTGCGCGCGGCGACCCGCGAGCACACCGTGACCGGGATCCTCGCCACCGAACCGCAGCTGGAAGACCTCTTCCACCACTACTACGCAGGAGCCCCGCGTGCTGCCTAACGTGCTCACCAAGACCCTGAGCGACGACCGGCGGGTCCTCGCCGGCTGGACGGTCGGCGCGACCCTCGCCGCCATCGCGTACGCCAGCTTCTACCCGCAGATCTCCGGCGGTCAGATGGCCGAAGCAGTGGCCGGTTACCCAGAGGCGCTACGCGAGGCGTTCCGCCTCGACGACCTGACCTCCGCCGCGGGCTACCTCGGCTCGTCGGTGTTCGGGCTCATCCTGCCGCTGATCGCCATGTTCTACGGCGCCGCGACCGGCGCCCGCGCCATCGCCGGCGACGAGGAGTCCGGGCGCCTGGACCTGATCCTCGCGCACCCGGTCAGTCGGACACGGCTCGTCCTGCATCGTTTCGGCGCGCTCAGCGCTGGCGCGCTGGTCATCGCCTTCGCGATCTTCCTCGGCATGCTCGCCATCCGGGGCAGCGCCAAGCTGACCGACGTCACCGTCACCGAGTTCGCCGCACAGTGCCTCAACCTGGCACTGCTGGGCATCGTGTTCGGTGCCCTCGCGATCGGTATCGGCGCCGCCACCGGCAGGCGCGGCCTGGTGTTCACGATCACCGCCGGGACCGGCGTCATCGCCTACGCGCTGCACACCTTCGCCGGGCAACTCGGTGCTGACAGCGGCAGGCTGCTGTCGCCGTTCCACTACTACATCGGGGGCGAGCCCCTCGACAACGGCATGCAGTGGGCCGACGCCTCGGTGCTGCTCGGCGTCGCGCTCGCACTCGTGGCCGTGGGCACCGTGTGGTTCAACCGCCGCGACCTGAACACCTGAGGCAGCCGCGCTCACGGGGGTGCCCGGCGCCGAGGTGGAAGGCGGTGGCGGGGCTCCGAGTGTCGCTCGGCGATCGTTCCCGGGGCTCCCACGGCGGCGGATCCCGTCGGTGGTCAGGTGGCGGCGGTCGCGACCGGCTGCGGGTACTCGTGGAAGCCGCTGCCGGTCTTGCGCCCGTACCTGCCCGCCCGGACCAGTTCCCGCAGCGTGCGACCGGGCCGGAAGCGGGGGTCGCCGGTGCACTCGAGCAGCACCAGGAGCGTGTCGACGACGGTGTCCAGGCCGATCAGGTCGGCGGTACGCAGCGGGCCCATCGCGTGGCCGAGGCAGTCCCGGAAGACCCGGTCGACGGTCGCGGCGTCGGCGGTGCCCTGACCGACCACCTCGGCGGCCTCGTTCACGGTGAGCATCAACACGCGGTTGATCACGAAGCCCGGCCCGTCGGCGACCACGATGCCGGTCTTGCCGATCGCGGCGAGCAGGTCGAGAGTGCGCTGGAGGGTGTCCGCGCTGGTCCGGGGCGCCCGCACCACCTCGACGCTCTCCTTGAGCGGCGCGGGGTTCATGAAGTGCGTCCCGACCACCCGGTCCGGCCGGCGGGTGCTGGCGGCGAGCCGGTCGATCGGGATGGCGGACGTGACCGACGCGAGCACCGTCGCCGCTGGACAGACGGCGTCCAGCTCGCCGAAGATCCGTTCCTTCAGCGGTATGCGTTCCGGTGCGCACTCGATCACGTACCCGGCCCGGTCCAGCCCGGCGACCCGGTCGGTCCAGCTGATCCGCTCGACCACCCGGGCCACCGGCTCGCCCGCGCGCCGCGGGGTCAGCAGCCGGGCCTGGCGCAGCCCCGTACGCAGCCGGGCCACGGCCGCCGCCACCGCGCCCGCCGATCCGACCGCCGGGTCGACCACGACCACGTCGTATCCGCCCTCGGCCAGGCACTGGGCGATGCCGAGGCCCATCGTGCCGGCGCCGACCACTCCGACGGTCTGCCTCATGCCGCCACCACCCGCACCGGGTGCGTCCGGGCGGCCGGCGGCCGGGCCGGGTCGACCGCGAGCGTCCACCGGTCGCCCGCGTCGTCCTCGACGGCGAAGCCGGCGAACCGCAGGGTGACCAGCATCTGCCGGTTGACCGCGGTGGGCACGAACTCCGCCACCGGCCGCCGGCCCGCCGCCAGCGCGGTGCGCACGAGGTGGTCCAGCAGCGCCGCGCCGGCACCACGGGACAGCACCCGGCACGACATCAGCAGCAGCCGCAGTACGGCCGCGGCCGGCCGCAGCTCGGTGACGGCCAGCCCGACCGTTCCGTAGGAGCCGAACCGGTCCCGCAGCCGCGCCACCAGCACCTCGTGCCGCGGCGACGCGCACAGCGCGTGCAGCTCCGCCAGGCCGAACGTGACGCCGGTGGTGTTCAGCTGGTGGGTGCGTACGGTCAACTCGTGCGCCCGGGCGAGGTCGGCCGGACCGGCCCGGCGCACCTGGAGCACCAGGTCGAGCGAGGCCAGGAACTCCGCGGGCGGCCCGGCATGCGTGGCCTCGGCGGCCCGGCGCCGCTCGTCGGTCCGGTAGAGCTGGCGGCGCTGCCGGGACTCCTCGGTGACGAACTCCGGGGTGAACTCGGGCAGCGCCGGCAGCCCGGCGACGGCGTCGGCCGGGTGGCAGCGCACGGCCGGCAGCGCGGCGGCCACCTCGGCGCGCTCCACCGGGTCGTTGTCGACGAACGCGACGGCGTCCAGGCCGATGCCCAGGTCGGCGGCGACCCGGGCGACCGCGGCGGACTTGGCGCCCCACCCCACCTCGACCCGGGTGAACAGGTCGAGCAGGCCGTGCGCGGCCAGGTGGGCGGTGGCGGCGGCGTGCTCGCCCCGGCTGGCCACGGCGTGCAGCACGCCGCGCCGGTCCAGGGCGTGCAGCGTGCGTACCGCGGCGGGGAACGGCACCGGGTCGTCGCCCTCCAGCACGACGCCGTCCCACAGCGTGTCGTCGAGGTCCCAGACCAGGCACTTCACGATGCTGGTCACGGCCGCCCTCCCGGTTGCGTCGCGCGGGCGCGCCGCAGCAGGTGGTCGGCGATGTGCAGCTCGGCCACCTGGGGGGAGCCCTCGATGATCTCCATGACCTTGGCGTCCCGGTAGAACCGGCCGGCCCGGCTGTCCGGGTCGCAGCCGGCCGCACCGAGGACCTGTACGGCCGCGTCGGCGACCAGGGCGGCGGTGCGCGCCGCCGCGTACTTCGCCGCGACCGTGCCGGCGATCGCGTCGGGGGCGCCGGCGGCGCGCCAGCGGGCGGCCCGGGCGGCGAGCTCCCGCGCGGCGGCGGTGTCCACCGCGGCCCGACCCAGCAGCGCCCGTACGGTCTGGTGTTCGGCGAGCAGGGTGTCGCCCTGCCGGCGGGTGAGGACGTGCCCGGCCATGTCCCGCAGGCACGCCTCGGCCATCCCCACGCAGCCCCAGCCGACCGTGAACCGGCCGTGGTCCAGTGCGGCGGCGACGACGTGCGACAGGCCGAACCCGGGCGGTGCGACGCGGTTCGTCGCCGGGACCCGGACGCCGTCGAGCCGGACGTGGGCCAGCTGGGCGGCCCGCAGGCCGAGCTGGCCCCCGACCGGTTGGCGCGTCACGCCGGGCCGGTCCGTCTCGACCAGTACGGCGGTGTGCCGGCCGTCCAGCACCCCGAGCACCAGCAGCACGTCGGCGACCTGGCCGAAGGTCACCCAGCGCTTGGCCCCGGTCAGTTCCAGGGTCGGCTGTCGGCCGCCGGCGAGGGCGCGGATGCGGGTGTCGACGGCCGCCAGGTCGCTGCCCGCACCGGCCTCGGTGGCGGCGAAGCCGGCCAGCAGCTCACCGCGGGCCAACGCGGGCAGCCAGCGCGCCCGCTGCTCGGCGGTGCCCCAGCGCAGTACGGCCGCGGCGACCATGGCCTGCACGGTGACCAGCGCGCGCAGGCCGCTGCACACGCCGCCGAGCCGGGCGCACAGCTCACCGACCTGCGTCGGTGTGGCGCCGAGGCCGCCGTAGTCGACCGGCAGGTCGGCGGTGAGCAGCCCGGCGGCTGCGGCGGCGCGGCGTACCCCGGCCGGCAGCGCGCCGTCCCGGTCCCAGCGGGCCGCCTCGCCGCGCGCCGCCGTGGCGAGGTCGTGCCCGAGGTCGTCGAGCTGCGCCGGCCCGGCTGGCGGAGCGACCGCGGCGGTCACGCCGGCATCCCGGCCCGGGCGGCGATCTTCGCCAGCACGAAGTCGGTCAGCCGCGAGATCGTGCGGAAGTGGTCGAGGTCGAGGTCGGCGACCTCGACCTCGATGTCGAAGCGCCGCTCCACGAACACCACCAGCTCGATGGCGAACAGCGAGTTGAGCAGGCCGAGCGCGAAGTAGTCCTCGTCCGGGCCGATCGGTCCGGACAGCGCCGGGGCGATGAAGTCGTGCAGCTCCCGCGCCACCGCGGACCGTTCCGGTGCTCCCATCTGAACTCCCCTCTCAGTCATCCCGGGCCGGCCGAACCGGGGTCGCCGTCGAACTCGACCAGCACCATGCTCCAGGCGGCCACCGGGCTGGAGCTGATCAGCACGGCCCGCTGGCCGCCCCGCAGCCGCCCGGTCCCGATCTCCGTCGCCAGGTTGAGCAGGACGTCGTTCGCGCCGAGGTGGCCCAGGTCGCGCAGGTTGTCGCGGCAGGTCGAGGCGACCGTCACCCCGAGCGTCTCCTCGACGAACCGGAACGCGCCCGTGGAGAGGTTGTGGCTCACGTGCCGGGCGACGTCCGCCGGCCCCAGCCCGTTGCGGTCCAGCAGGCGCCGGTACATCGCCCGCAGCCGGTTGCGGCTCTCCAACGCCAGCTGGAAGGAGTACTCCCGAGGGTCGCGGCACTGCTCGGTCCAGCGGGCCGACGGGCGGTCCCGGTAGTCCACCCGGAACAGGTCCCAGTAGCGGCCGTCGGTCTCCTGCAGCACGTCGAGCACCCGCAGCGGCCCGTCCCGCGAGACGACCGCGGCCATGCCTCCGTCGCCACTGACCGTGACCGGGTGCCGGTAGCGCCGGGGCGTGGCCGGCGTGCTGCCGTGCACGACGAGGACGTCGGTCAGGTCCGGGTCGGCGGCCAGCAGGCCGCGCGCCACCAGCAGCGCCGGCGTGATCGACACGCAGCCCAGCCCGCCGACGGAGAAGGTCAGCGCCCGGTCGGCGCCGAGGTGCGCCTGGAGCCGGGTCTCGGCGGAGCTCATCAGCGTGGCCGGCGCGCGGGACTCCACCACGACCAGCGCCCCGATCCGTACCGGGTCCAGCCCGGCGGCGGCCAGCGCCCGGGCGGCGGCGCCCGCGGCCAGGTCGAACGCGTCCAACTCCGGGTCGGTACGGACCCGGTCGATCCCGAGGCCGGCGCAGAGTTCCCGCTCGGCCGGCCCCAGGTACGCCAGCTCCGGCAGCTCCGCCACCGCGACCGAGCGCTCCGGCAGGAACGACGCCATCGTCCGTACCGCGATCGTCCCGGGCATGTCGGCGTGCCTTCCGGTAGCAGAGGCTGGTGTCGGTGTCCCGTCCCGGGCGTCCGGACCGGTCTGGCGTCCGTGTCCCCGTTCCCTGACCCGAGGCAACTCTGCCGACCGCGGCTGGTGCCGGGACAGAGAAGGACCGGTAGAGGCGTTGCCGGTCCTTCTCTGGTCCCGGCCCGCCCGCGTCCACCAGTCTCGACCCGACGCCGACTGCCGGTGAAGGGGAGACCGCCGATGCCGAGCCGGATGCCCACCCAGACGAACGCCCCGCCGCCGAGTGGCACCCGGGACCGGATCCGGCCGGTGCCGCGCACCGGCGCGCTGCGACTGTCGCCCGGGCAGGAGCGGCTGTGGTTCCTCGACGGGCTGCACGGCGGCACCGAATACCTCGTCTGGCTGCGGATGCGCCTGCGCGGGCCGTGGGATCCCGCGGTGTTCGCCCGCGCCGTGACCGAGGTCGTCCGCCGGCACGAGGTGCTGCGCACCCGGTACCAGGACGGCGACGGCGAGCCGGTGCAGGTCGTCGACCCGCCCGGCCCGGCCGACGTCACGGTCGTGGACCTGACCGGCGGGCCGGACGCCGGGACCCGGGCGGCGGAGCTGCTCGACACGGCCGCGGGTCGGCCGTTCGACCTGCGCCGGGAGCACCCGCTGCGGGTCGTGGTGGTACGGCTCGCGCCGGCGGAGCACCTGGTCGGCCTCACCCTGCACCACATCGCCGCCGACGCCTGGTCGTGCGACGTGCTGCTGCGCGACCTGGACCAGGCGTACCGCGCGTTGGCGGCCGGCCGGCCCGTGCCGGCGCCGCCGCCGGTGCAGTACGCCGACGTCGCGGCCTGGCAGCGGGCCCGGCGCGAGGCCGCCGGCGCGGCCGGCATCGGCTACTGGCGGGACCAGCTCGCCGGGCTCGAACCGGTCCTGCTGCCCACCGACCGCCCGCGCGGCGCCCGCCGCGACCCCCGCGGCGACATGCTCGCCGTGGACGTGCCGCGGCACGTCGCCCGGCTGGTCGACGCCGTCGGCGAGCGCTACGGGACGAGCGCGTTCATGACGCTGCTGGCCGCCTTCCAGGTGCTGCTGGCGCACCGGACCGGCCGCACCGACATCGCGGTCGGGATGCCCGCCGCCGGGCGGGACGCGCCGGAGACCGAGGACCTGGTCGGCTTCTTCGTCGACACCCTGGTGCTGCGGACGGACCTGGCGGGCGGGCCGTCGTTCACCGAGGTGCTGGACCGGGTGCGCGGGACGGTCCTGGCCGCGCTCACGCACGACGACGTCCCGTTCGAGGACGTCGTGGCGGCGATCCGGCCGCGCCGGGACCCGGCCCGCAACCCGCTGTTCGAGATCATGTTCCAGGTGCTGCACACGGCGGAGGAGCCCGGCACGCTCGGCGGCGCCACGGTGGAGCCGCTGCCCATGAACGCCACCGACGCCAAGTTCGACCTGGTGTTCACGGTCTGCCGCACCGCGGCCGGCGCCCTGCGGTGCGTTCTCGAGTACGCCAGCGGCCTGTTCGACCGGACGACGATGCGGCGGCTCGCCGAGGACTACGTGACGCTGCTGGAGCGGCTGGCCGGCGAACCGGAGGCCCGGGCGGTCCAGCCGGCCCCGGCGGCCGGCGCGCCGGCCGTGCCGGCGGCTCCGGTCATGTCGCGGGCGCCCGCCCCGACGCCGCCGGCCGGCCCGGTCGAGCGGGTCGTCGCCGGGATCTGGTCGCGGCTGCTCGACGTCGACGACATCGCCGCCGACGACGACTTCTTCGACCTCGGCGGCCACTCGCTCCTGGTCGCCCGGGTGCGTACCGCGCTGCGGCAGACGTTCGCCGTCGACCTCCCCCTGGAGGTCCTGTTCGAGGCCACCTCGGTGGCCGGGCTCGCGGCCGCGGTCACCGCCGCGGTCCGCGCCGACGTCAGCCGACTGTCCGACAGCCAGGTGCAGGACCTGCTGTCCCGAGCCGCCCGGGAAGGAACCCGATGACCGAGATGCTGGAGTCACCCACCCCGCACGAGCAACTGCTGCACCGCCGGCTGCTCGGCCTCGAGCCGCTCGCCGAGCCGGGCATCCCCCGGGTGTCCCGGGCGGACCCGCCGCCGCTGTCGTACGCCCAGCGCCGGCTGTGGATCCTCGACCGGCTGCGCGGCGGCGTCGAGTACCTGGTGCAGATCGCGCTGCACATGACCGACCAGCCCGGCAGCCGATTGGACGTCGCCGCGCTGCGCGCCGCGCTGGACGGGCTGGTGGCGCGGCACGAGGTGCTGCGCACCCGCTACCCGGTCGGCCCCGACGGTGAGCCGGTGCAGCTGATCGAAGCGCCCGCCCCGGTCCCGCTGCCGATCCGCGACCTCACCGACATGGACAGCGAGAGCCAGTGCCGGCTGCTGAACCGGCTCGTCTCGGTCGACCGCGAGCCGATCGACCTGGCCGCCGGGCCGGTCTTCCGGGCGCTGCTCGTCCGGCGGAAGCCCGACCAGCACCTGCTGCTGCTCACCACCCACCACATCGCCATGGACCTCTGGTCGGAGGGCCTGCTGCTGGACGAGCTGCGCCACCGCTACACCGCCGCGCTCGACGGCCGCCCGGCCGACCTGCCCCCGCTGCCCGTGCAGTACGCCGACGTGGCGGCCTGGCAGCGGCAACGGGCCGCCGAGCTGCGAGAGACCCAGCTGCCGTACTGGCGCCGCCAGCTCGCCGGTGCCACGCCGGTGGACCTGCCGGCCGACCGGCCGCGGCCTGCGGTGCGGGACTCCGCCGGCGACGTCGTGCCGTTCACCGTGCCCGCCCCGGTGGCGGCGGCGCTGGGCCAGCTGGCCCGCCGCCACCACGCCACGCCGTTCATGGTCCTGCTGGCGGCGTACGCGGTCGTGCTCGGACGGTGGAGCGGCCGGACCGACGTCACGGTCGGCACGCCGGTGGCCGGGCGCGGGCACGACGACGTGCAGGGCCTGGTCGGGCTCTTCGTGGACACCGTCGTGGTCCGGGCCGACCTGACCGGCGATCCGACGTTCGGCGAGCTGGTCGAGCGGGTCCGCCGCACCTCGCTGGACGCCCTCGCCCACCAGGAGCTGCCGTTCGAGCAGCTGGTCGAGGAGCTGGCGCCCGTCCGCGACCCCGCGCGGACCGCGCTGTTCTCGACGATGTTCGTCTGGCAGGAGGCCGGGCCGGAGGGCTTCCAGGCGCCCGGGCTGGACGTCCTGTCGGTGCCGATCCCGTTCGCCGACGCCAAGTTCGACCTGACCCTGTCGGTGACCCCGTGCCCGGACGGCTCGCTCGCCGGCGCCGTGGTCTACGCCACCAGCCTGTTCGACCGCGACACGATCGAGCGGTTCGCCGCGCACGTCGGGCAGCTGCTGGCCGGCGTGGCGGCGGCCCCGGACACCCCGCTGGCCGACATCGACATCCTCCCGCCGGCCGAGCGCGAGCAGCTGCTCGATGGCTGGAACGACACCGCGACCGACGTGCCGGCCACCACGCTGCCCGCGCTGTTCCGGGCCCAGGCGGCCGCCACTCCGCACGCGGTGGCCGTGCGGGCGGCGGAGCAGAGCCTGTCGTACGCCGAACTCGACGCCCGCGCCACCGCGCTGGCGCTGCGGCTGCGCGCGCTCGGGGTCGGTCCCGAGTCGGTGGTCGGGGTGTGCCTGGAGCGCGGCCCGGACCTGGTGACCGCGCTGCTGGCCGTGCTCACCGCCGGCGGCGCCTACCTGCCGCTGGACACCGGGAGCCCGCCGCAGCGGCTGGAGCAGCTGCTCACCGACGCCGCCGTACGGATCGTGGTGACCGACCGGGCCACCGTCGGCTCCGCCGCCCGCACGCTGGTCCGGCCGGACGCCGGCGCCGAGGCCCCGACCGGGCCGCTCGACGGCGACCCCGACCCGGACCACCCGGCGTACGTGCTGCACACCTCCGGCTCGACCGGCCGGCCCAAGGGCGTCGTGATCACCCACCGCGCGCTGGCCAACCGGCTGGCCTGGATGCAGCGCGAGCACCCGCTCGACGCCACCGACCGGGTGCTGCACAAGACGCCGTACGGCTTCGACGTCTCGGTCTGGGAACTGTTCTGGCCGCTGGTCACCGGCGCGACGCTCGTCGTCGCCCGCCCCGGCGGGCACCGGGACCCGGCGTACCTGGCCGCGACGATCGCCGAGCACGGCGTCACCACGCTGCACTTCGTGCCGTCGATGCTGCGCGCCTTCCTCGACACGCTGGCCGGCGGGCTGCCCTCGGTGCGCCGGATCTTCGCCAGCGGCGAGCCGCTCCCGGCCGAGCTGGCGGCGGCCGTGCACGAACGGATCGGCTGTCAGCTGCACAACCTCTACGGCCCCACCGAGGCGACGATCGACGTGACCGCGGCGCGCTGCCTGCCCGGGGAGCCGGTCACGATCGGCCGGCCGGTCGCCAACACCCGCGCCTACGTCGTCGACGCGGACCTGCGGCTGCTGCCGGCCGGCGTGCCCGGCGAGCTGGTGGTGGCCGGCGTCCAGCTCGCCCGCGGCTACCTCGGCCGCCCCGCGCACACGGCCGACCGCTTCGTGCCGGACCCGTTCGGCGCCGAGCCGGGAGGGCGGCTGTACCGCACCGGAGACGTGGCCCGCCACCGCGCCGACGGGACGATCGAGTACCTCGGCCGGCTGGACCGGCAGGTGAAGCTGCACGGCCGCCGGATCGAGCCGGGCGAGGTCGAGGCGGTGCTCACCACGCACCCGGACGTCGCCGCCGCCGTGGTCACCGTGCACGACGACCGGCTCGTCGCGTACCTCGTCGGCTCCGGTGCCGGGCCGGCGGTCGACCGGGACGGCGTCGCGGCGCACGCCCGGGCCCTGCTGCCGCGCCACCTGGTGCCCGCGCGGTGGATGGTGCTCGACGCGCTGCCGCTGACCACCGCCGGCAAGGTCGACCATCGCGCGCTGCCCGCGCCACCCGGGAGCGTCGGGCCGGCCGGAGCCGCGCCACGCACTGCGCTGGAGCGGACGATCGCGCGCGCCGTGGCCGACGCGCTGGGCGTCGACACGGTGGGCCGGCACGACGCGTTCTTCGCGCACGGCGGCGACTCGATCCGGGCGATCCGCGCCGTCGGGGCGCTGCGGGCGGCCGGCCTGCCGGTGTCGGTGCACGACCTGTTCCGTCACGCCACGGTGGCCGAGCTGGCGGAACTGGTCGGCACGCGGGCGCCGGACGGGCCGGCCGACGTGGCGGAGCGCGCCGTCGAGCAGCCGGTGGTGGCGCCGTTCGCGCTGCTGTCCGACGCCGACCGCGCGCTGCTGCCGCCGGGCCTGGTCGACGCGTACCCGATGGGC
Organism: Micromonospora sp. URMC 107; assembly: GCF_051386315.1. NCBI lineage: Bacteria > Bacillati > Actinomycetota > Actinomycetes > Micromonosporales > Micromonosporaceae > Micromonospora > Micromonospora sp. URMC 107. The sequence goes on along the minus strand of NZ_JBPQTK010000006.1, from coordinate 16,978 downwards.
GAGATCCAGGCCGGGATGGTGTACGAGATGCTGGCCGCGCCGCGGCCGGTCTACGTGAACGTCAGCTGCTACCGGGTCGAGGACGAGCAGCCCTTCGACCTGGCCGACCTGCGCGCCGCCGCGGCGCTGCTGGTGCGGCGGCACGAGATCCTGCGTACCTCGTTCGCGCTCGCCGGCTACACGCGGCCGCTGCAACTGGTGCACCGCACCGCCGAGCTGCCGGTGGACCTGGACGACCTGCGGGACCTGCCGCCGGCCGCGCAGCGCCAGATCCTCGACGACTTCCTGCTCACCCAGCGCAGCGCGCCGTTCGATCTGGCCGTGCCGCCGCTGCTGCGCTACACCGTGCACCAGACCGGCGAGCGCGAGTGGTGGCTCACGCACGTCGAGTGTCACGCGATCCTCGACGGTTGGAGCCACACCTCGGTGATCGCCGAACTGCTCGCGCACTATCGGACGCTGCGCCGCGGCGAGGTGCCCCAGCCGCCGCCGCTGCCCGCCGTCCGGTTCGCCGACTTCGTCGCCGCCGAGCAGGAGTCGCTGCGGTCGGCGGCCGACCGCGACTTCTGGACCGCCACCATCACGGCCGCCGACAAGCTGGAGATCCCGGCCGAGTGGGGCGGCCAGGGGGAGGGGGCGGAGGAGCCGGACGGCGCCGACGACGCACCGGGCTCGGTCGTCGTCGAGTACGCGGACCTGGAGCCGGCGCTGCGCCGGCTCGCGGCCGACGCGGGGGCGTCGCTGAAGAGCGTGCTGCACGCCGCCCACCTCGCGGCCTGGGGCGTGGTCACCGGGCGGCAGCGCTTCTTCACCGGGCTGGTCAGCAACGGCCGGCCGGAGCGGCTGCGCGGCGACGAGGTGGTCGGCATGTACCTGAACACGGTGCCGTTCCCCGCCGACCTGACCGCCGCGAGCTGGCCGGAGCTGGTGCGGGCGGTCTTCGCGCAGGAGTCGCGGATGTGGCCGCACCGGCGCTACCCGATGGCCGCGATGCGGCGGGACGGCCGGCACGCCTCGGCGCTGGTCGACGTCAGCTTCACGTACCTGGACTTCCACATGCTCGACTGGAGCTCCGGCATCGACCTGGAGGCCGACTTCAGCCCGAGCGAGCAGCCGTTCTCCGCGGTGTCGTTCCCTGGCCACCTGCGCCTGCTCGGCCGGCCGAGCAGGATCGGGCAACCCCACCTGGAGCTGGTCGGCCGGACCTACCGGCAGGTGCTGGCCGCGATGGCCGCCGGCGCCGCCCACGACGCCGGCCGGGCCGCGGCGCCGTCGCCGCGGACCGTGACGCTGGCGCCGGCCGACCGCGACCGGGTGCTTGTCGAGGCGAACCGCACCGACCGGGCCTTCCCCACCGACCAGCCGGTGCACCGGCTGGTCGAGCGGCAGGCCCGGTCCGCGCCCACCGCCGTCGCGCTGCGGCAGGGCGCCGTCAAGGTCTACTACGCCGAGCTGGAGCTGCGCGCGAACCGGCTGGCGCACCGGCTGCGCACGCTCGGCGTCGGCCCGGGCACGGTCGTCGGCATCTGCCTGCCGCGTACGCCCGACCTCGCCGTCAGCGTGCTGGCCGTGCTGAAGGCGGGCGGCGCGTTCCTGCCGCTGGACCCGGCGTACCCGGTCGAGCGGCTGCGGTTCATGCTCGACGACACGGCGGCCGCGGTGCTGCTCGTCGCCGGGCGGCTGCCGGCCGGCCTGTCCCAGGCCGGTCCGACGGTCGACGTGACCGACGAGTCCGCCCAGCTCGACATGCCGGTCACCGCGCCGGAGGTGACGGTGGAGCCGGACGACCTGGCGTACGTCACCTACACGTCCGGCTCGACCGGGCAGCCCAAGGGGGTCGCCGTACCGCACCGGGCGGTGCTCAACCTCCGGCACGCCCAGCAGGAGGTCTTCGACGTCCGGCCCGGCGACCGGATGCTCCAGTTCTTCTCGGTGGGCTTCGACGCGTCGGTGTCCGAACTGGTCGCCGCGCTCACCGCCGGCGCCGAGCTGGTGCTGCCCGCGGTGGACCGGGACCCGGGCGACCTGCGCGGCGAGGCGGCCACCCTGACCCACCTCTTCCTGCCGCCGTCGATGCTGAGCCGGCTGGACCCGGCGGACTTCCCGCAGCTGCGGGTCACCCTGGTCGGCGGCGAGGCCTGCCCCGCCGTGCAGGCCGACCGCTGGGCGCGGCACGCCGCGTTCGTCAACCTCTACGGCCCCACGGAGGCGTGCGTCGCCGCCACGTACGCGCCGGTCGCCGCCGGCTCGCCGGACCGGATGCCGTCGATCGGCACCCCGCTGGCGAACGTGCGCTGCTACGTCCTGGACGTCGACGGGCGGCCGCTGCCCGCCGGGGTGCGCGGCGAACTGCACGTCGCCGGCGCGGGCCTGGCCCGCGGCTACCTCGGCCGTGCGGGACTGACCGCCGACCGGTTCGTCCCGGACCCGTTCGGACCGCCCGGCAGCCGGATGTACCGCACCGGCGACGTGGTCTCCCGCGCGGCCGACGGCACGCTGCGCTTCCACGGGCGCGGCGACCAGCAGGTCAGCGTCCGGGGCTTCCGCATCGAGCTCGGCGAGGTCGAGCACGCGCTGGAGGCGCACCCGACCGTCGCGGCCGCGGCCGTCGCCGTCGCCGCGGCGGGCACCGAGGAGGCGACGCTGGTGGCGTTCGTCCGGCTCACCGCGGGCAGCTGCGGCGCGGCCCCGTCCCCGGCCGAGCTGCGCGAGCACGTACGCCGCCGGCTGCCGGCGCACATGGTGCCGACCCGCTGCCACGTCGTCGAGCAGTTCCCGCTGACCGCCTCGGGCAAGGTCGACCGCGCCGCGCTCGTCGCGGCCGAGCCGAAGCCCGCCGCGCAGGTCGCGCCGGTGGCGCCGCGGACGCCGCTGGAGCGGACCATCGCCGACACGTGGGCGCAGGTGCTGCGCCTGGACCGGGTCGGCATCGACGACGACTTCTTCGACCTCGGCGGCCACTCGATGGCGATGATGCGGATCATCACGCTGCTGCGGGAGTCGCACGGCGTGGAGCTGACGTTCCGGGCCTTCCTCGAGCACCAGACCGTCGCGCGGCTGGCCGCGGCGATCACCGACGGCACGGTCGGCGGCCCGGAGGCGCCGGCCGCACCCGGCAGCCGCAGCCGGGCGCTGCTGTGGCTGCGCCGCGGCAGCGCCACGCCGCTGTTCTGCATCCACCCCGGCGGCGGCAGCGCCCACTGGTTCCAGCGCTTCCTGCCGTACCTGGACCCGCAGCTACCGCTGGCCGCGTTCGAGTGGCCGAAGCCGCACGGCGACCACGCCACGATCCCCACCGCCGCCGAGATGGCCCGCCGGCACTTCGACGAGCTGCGGGCCGCCCAGCCGCACGGGCCGTACCGGCTGTTCAGCTGGTGCGGCGGCAGCACGATCGCGGCGGAGCTCGCCACCCTGCTGCTGGACGCCGGTGAGGAGGTGACCTTCATGCTCCTCGACCCGGTGCTGGACGCGCAGGCCCGACCGAAGTTCTACGAGCAGATGGGCTTCGTGCGCCGGCTGGAGAAGCTGGTCCTGGAGATCGACCGGGGCGGGCCGGAGGCGGACACGCCCGAGCGCCGCGCCGAGATCATGGACCTCTACGAGCGGGTGGCCAACGACATCGACGAGAAGGAGGGCATGGCGCTGCCCGAGCGCGGCGTCGGCACCGCCTGGCCGCGGATGGTCCGGGTCTGGCGGGAGTCGCTGCAGGCCCTCATCGAATACCCGAACCCCCGCTACGCCGGCAAGCTGCACCTCATCGCCAGCGACGCGCTCGCCAACGGCCAGCACGTGGTCTCCTCCGGCCAGACGTTCGCCGACTATCTCGCCCGGTGGGAGGAGCTGATCGACGGCGGGATCGAGCTGCACCGGGTGCCCGGGGACCACATCGGAATCATGAAACCGCCGCTGCTGGTGCACCTGACCGACGTGATCAGCGCCGTGCTGGGCGGGGCCCGATGACGACCGGGTCCGGCCGCCCATCGGCCGACCCGGCGGCACCGGTCGGGCCGGCCGCGCAGCAGCGGGCGTGGAACGCCACCGCCCGCGGGTACGCCGCGGACGGCCCGGTGCACCGGCTGTTCGAGGCGCAGGCCCGGCTCCGTCCGGACGCCGTGGCGGTGCGCTGGGCCGGCGGCACGCTCACCTTCGGCGAGCTGGACCGGCTCGCCAACCGGCTGGCGTGGGCGCTGCGCGACCGCGGGGCCGGGCCCGAGACGCCGGTGGGCATCCGGGTGCCGCGCGGCCCGCTGCTGGCGGTCGCCGTGTACGGGGTGCTGAAGGCGGGCGGCTGCTACGTGCCGGTCGAGCCGGCGCTCCCGGCCGGACGCGCGCACGCTCTCCTGGCCGAGGCCGGTGTGCGGCTGCTGGTCGGCACGGCGGGCGGGGACGGCTGGCCGGTGCCGCCGCAGGTGCGCACGGTCGCCGCCGACGCCCTCACGCCGGACGACCGCGAGCCGCGGAGCCCGGAGCCCGGCACCGACGAGGACTCCACCGCCTACGTGGTCTTCACCTCCGGCAGCACCGGCCGGCCCAACGGCGTCGCCGTGGCGCACCGGTCGCTGCACAACCTCCTCGCCTGGTGCCGCCGTACGCACGGCTTCGGTCCGCACGACCTGGGCCTGTCGGTCACCTCGCTCGGCTTCGACCTGTCCGTCTTCGACCTGCTCGGCCTGCCCGCGTACGGGGCGGGCGTCTACATCGCCGACGACGCGCAGCGGCGCGACCCGGAGCTGCTGCTCGACGTGCTGCTGCGGGAGCCGGTGACGTACTGGAACTCCGCGCCGACCACGCTTGCCCACCTCGCGCCGCTGCTCGCCGCGCACCGGGGTGCCGCCGGCACCGGCGACCTGCGGCTGGTCTACCTCAGCGGCGACTACACGCCGTTGACGCTGCCGGACGAGGTGCGGTCGGTCTTCACCGGAGCGACGATCGTCAGCCTCGGCGGCGCGACCGAGGCGACCGTCTGGTCGAACTTCTTCGAGGTAGGCGCGATCGACCCGGCCTGGCGCAGCATCCCGTACGGGCGGCCGATCGACAACGCGCAGTACTGGGTGGTCGACGAGGACCTGCGGCCGTGCCCGGTCGGGGTGCCGGGCGACCTGCTGATCGGCGGCGACGTCCTCGCGCTGGGCTACCACGGCCAGCCGGAGCTGACCCGGCAGCGGTTCATCCCGGACACGCTCGGGCCCGATCCGCGCGGCCGGCTCTACCGCACCGGCGACCGGGCGAGCTTCGGCCCCGACGGGGTGCTGACCTTCCTCGGTCGCATCGACGGCCAGGTCAAGATCCGTGGCGCCCGGGTGGAGCTGGCCGAGGTCGAGCACCGCCTGCGCGGGCACGCGAGCGTGAAGGACGTGGTGGCGCTGGCCCGGCCGGACCGCGACGGCGACCGCGCGCTGGTGGTCTACGTCGTGCCGGCCCCCGGCTGCCGTCCGACCGTCCGGGAGCTGCGCCGGCACGTGGCCGCCGCGCTGCCGGACTACATGGTGCCGGCCGCGGTGGTGTTCGTGGACGGCTTCCCCGCCACCGCCAACGGCAAGCTCGACCGTGGGGCGCTGCCGTGGCCGGCGCGCACCGGCAGCACCCATGTGCTCGCCGGTGCCGGCGTGGGTCGCGCCGGCCGGTGAGGAATATGGGGGCCGTTCCCCGTACCGGCCGCCGGCGCCGCGGTGACATTCTCGTTGCTGTCCGTCAGCAACGAGTTTCCTGGAGTGGTGCGCATGGACGAGCGGATACGGGTGCAGGTCATCGCCGTCGACCCGGCGGTACGGGTCGGCGTCGACGACATGGTGCGGGTGTGCCCGGAGCTGACCGTGGTGGCCGACCGGCCGGACGTGGTGCTGATGGTGACCGACGAGGTCAGCGACGCGGTCCTGGTCCTGTTGCGTTCGCTGTCCCGCGCCGGCCGGCGGGTGCTGCTGGTGACCGACACGCTGCGGGAGCCGGACGTGGTCGAGGCCGTGCAGGCGGGCGCCGGCGGGCTGCTGCGCCGCTGCGAGGTGCGCCTGGACCGGCTGCGTCCGGCGATCCGGGCGACGGCTGACGGCAGCTTCACCGTGCCGTCGGATCTGCTCGGGGCCGGCGACCGGGAGCCGGAACGGCCGCCGGCCCGGCAGCTCACCAAGCGGGAACGGACGGTGCTGCTCATGCTCGCCGACGGGCACGAGACCGAGGAGATCGCCCGCTCGCTGGCCTACTCGGTCCGTACCGTGACCGGCATCGTGCACACGATCACCCACCGGTGGCAGGTGCGCAACCGGGCGCACGCCGTGGCGTGCGCCCTGCGCGAAGGGCTGATCTGAGTCAGATCAGCCCGTGCCGGATTGCGTACGCGGCCGCATGGACCCGGTTGGAGACCTGCAACCGGGCCATGAGGTCGTAGATCAGGTTCTTCACGCTGTGTGGGGAGCAGCGCAGCTCCCGCGCGATCCCCGCGTTGTCGTACCCCTCGGCGACGAGTTCGAGCACCCGGAGTTGCTGGGCGGTGAGCACGGGCTTCGACTCGTTTCTCATGATCGCCTCCTGGCCGTGTGGGCGTGGTGTGACCTACCACCCCAGGCTAGGAACGCACCCGCGCCCGCTCATCGGGCCGCCGCACCCAGATTGCCGGCCGACGCCCCCGCATTGTCCACACCGGCGTCCCGGACCCACTGCCGGGCCAGCTGCCCGACCGCCTGTTCGGGCCGGCGCACCGCCGCGGTGAGGATTCCGGCGAAGCCGTCGGCGATCGACGCCGCCCGGCCGGCGGTGAAGAGTTCGCTCTGGTATTGCAGCCACCCGGTCAGCCGCGACCCCTCCTCCCGCACGGTGAGCAGCAGGTCGAACGGGGAGCCGCCCTGCCCGTGCCGGAACGGCTCGGCGGTGACCCCGGGGAGCCGGAGCCGACCGGTCAGGTCACCGAGAAGTTGGCAGGCGACCTGGACCACCGGGTTGTGGCGCAGGTCGCGCTTCGGCCGCAGCGCCGTCACCAGCCGGTCGAAGGGGAAGCCCTGGTGCCGGTACCCGGCCAGCGCCACGTCACGCACCTGGAGCAGCAGGTCGGTGAAGGCCGCCTCGGACGGGCAGGGCACCCGCAGGGCGAGGGTGTTGGCGAACATCCCGATCGCGTCCTGGGCCTCCTGCGTGTCGCGGTTGCCGGTGAACGTGCCGATCACCAGGTCGTCGCGGCCGGCGAGGTGTCCGATCAGGACGGTGAACGCGGTGAGCAGCACCATGAACGGGGTCGAGCCGGTGGCCCGCGCCAGCGTCCGCACCGCGGCGGTGGTCTCCGCCGACAGACCGAACCGGACGGTGGCCCCGCCCTGCCGCAGCCGCGCCGGTCGGGGCAGGTCGGTCGGGAGGTCCAGGGTGGGCGGCGCGCCGGCGAGGTGCCGACGCCAGTGGCCGAGGTCGGCCGGGTCGGCCGGCGGGAGCGGGGCCGGCGGCAGCGGGTCGGCGGCGCCCGCGTGGCCCTGGCGGCGCCGCGCGTACGCCCGGCAGAGGTCCCGCCACAGCACGTCCATCGACCAGTCGTCGGCGATGATGTGGTGGATGGCGGCGGCCAGGACGTGCTCCTCGGGGGCCAGCCGCAGCAGGGTGACCCGGAGCAGCGGCCCCTCGGCGAGCGCGAACGGCACGGCGGCGAGCCCTTCGACGGCCACCTGCGCCTCGGCGACGTCGGCCACGGTGCGCACCTCGACCGGCACCCGGACGTCCGGCTTGATCTGCGCGTACGGGACGCCGCGCCGGGCCCGGAAGGTGGTCCGCAGGGCGGGGTGCCGGCGCACCGTGTCCGCCAGGGCGGCGCGCAGCGCGTCGGCGTCGACCGGTCCGCGCAGCCGGTAGGACTCGACCATCGTGTAGGTGGTCGACCCGGGATCGAGCTGGTCGGCGAACCAGATCCGCTGCTGGGCGGCGCTGAGCGACCCGTCGGCGACGACCTCCGGCGCACCCGGCGGCAGGGTCCCGCCGGCACCCGCGCCACCCGCCGGGCCACCCCCGGCGCCGCCCGCGACGAGTTCGGCCACGGTGGCGGTGAGCACGTCGGCGGGGGAGAGCGACCAGCCCCACAGGTGGCGGACGCGGGAGCAGACCCGGGCGGCCGCGAGGGAGTCGCCGCCCAGCTCGACGAAGGTGTCGTGCACCCCGACCGGCCCGGTGCCGAGCGACTCGGCCCAGACGCCGGCGAGCCGGCGCTCGTCGTCGGTACGCGGGTCGACCCGCTCCCCGTCGGCGAGCCGGCGCCCGTCGGGCGCGGGCAGGGCCGCCCGGTCCAGTTTGCCGCTCGGGCTGGTCGGCAACGCCGGCACGGCCATGAACACCGACGGGACCATGTACCCGGGCAGCCGCTCGGTGAGGTGGGCCCGGAGCACCCGGACGCCGGGGACGGTGCTGGCCACCACGTACCCGACGAGCTGCTCGGCGTGCACGGCCGTGGCGGCGGCCCGCACCCCCGGCACGGTACGCAGCGCGGCGTCGATCTCCCCGAGTTCGACCCGGTGGCCCCGGATCTTGACCTGGTGGTCGACCCGGCCCAGGTAGTCCACCGCGCCGTCGGGCAGCCGCCGGGCCAGGTCCCCGGTGCGGTACAGCCGGGAGCCGGGCGGGCCGAACGGGTCGGGAACGAACTTCTCGGCCGTCAGCCCGGGCCGGCCGAGGTAGCCCCGGGCGAGCTGCACCCCGGCCACGCAGAGTTCGCCGACCTCCGCGGGATCGCCACGGTCGTCCAGGATGTGGGTGCGGGTGTTCGCCACCGCGTGCCCGATGCTGACCGGCTCACCGGCCCGGCAGCGCGACCCGGTCACCTCCACCGCCGTCTCGGTCGGGCCGTAGAGGTTGAGCAGCTCGCACCCGATCAGCTCGTCGGCTTCGGCGACGAGGTCCCCGGCGAGCTCCTCGCCGCTGCAGACGATCCGGCGCAGGGTGGGCAGGCGGGCCCCGGTGGCGCGGACCTCGGCGAGGAACGCCCGCAGCATCGAGGGTACGAAGTGGACGTTGGTGATCCCGTGCCGGTGGATAGCGTCGATCAGGTAGGCCGGGTCGCGGTGGCCACCCGGGCGGGCCATCACCAGCCGCGCGCCGGCGGCCAGGGTGCCGAAGAACTCCGGCACCGAGACGTCGAAGCTGTACGGGGTCTTCTGGAGCACCCGGTCGTCGGGACCCAGCGGATGCGCGTCCAACCCCCAGCGGATCCGGTTGACGATGCCCCGGTGCGGCATCACCACGCCCTTGGGTCGGCCGGTGGACCCGGAGGTGTAGATGACGTACGCCGGGTGTTCCGCGTCGACGGTGACCTGCGGTGCCCGGGTCGGCCAACCGGTGGTCCCCCGGCTCACCGACACGGTGGTGACGGGCCGGTCCGACCCGGCGGGAACCGGCAGGTCCGCCTCGGCGACCACGGTGTCCAGCCCCGCGTCGGCCACCAGGAAGGCGATCCGCTGGGCCGGGTACTCCGGGTCCAGCGGCACGTAGGCGGCCCCGGCGGTGAGGACGCCGAGCAGGGCCACCACCATGTCGCCGCCCCGGTGCAGGCACACCCCGACCCGGGACTCCGGGCCGATGCCCCGGGCGAGCAGCAGGTTGGCGAGCTGGTTGGCCCGTCCCACCAGTTCGGCGTAGCTGAGCCGTCCCCGCTCGGTGTGCACCGCCACGGCGTCCGGGGTGCGTGCCGCCTGCCCGTGCACCAGCTCGTGCAGGGCCGGCTGTCCCGGGTATGTCCTGGCGGTGTCGTTCCACGGTGCGACGCCCGGCTCAGTCGGCATCCGGGTCCTCCGGCGCGGTGGTCAGGAAGTCCGGCAGCCGGGTGCCGATGCCGTCCCGTTCCGCCGTGCGCCGCACCAGCTCGGCCACGGCGAGGTCGAGCACGCCCAGGCCGAACGGCGAGTAGACGGTGACCCGTTCCGGGTCGTGCCGCCAGCCGGCGCCGCCCAGGATCTCGCCGATGCCGGCGGCGATGAAGGCCCGGTCGCCGGTCTCCTGCTCCGCCAGGTGCAGCGAGGTGGCCGCCCGGCAGACGTGGTCGGCGTCGTCGACCACGTTGACCGCGGCGCGGATGTCCGCCGGGAAGATGTCCCGTAGCGACAGGTGCAGCACGAGTGCCCCCGGCCGGCAGTGTGCCAGCCCCAGGTGCGGTACGCCCGCCGTCGTGGCCAGGCAGACCAGCGGGTGGGCGCCGAGCGCCTCCTCGACGCCGCCGGCGACGCTCACCTTCAGGTCCCACGGTGCGCAGCGCCGGGCGAACGCGGCGGCCCGCCCGGCGTCCAGGTCGAAGAGGGTCACCTCGGCCAGACCGGGCAGTGCCGCCCGGAGGAATCGCAGCACCTCGAAGTTGATCACGCCGCAGCCGACCAGGGAGACGCCGCTGGCCGGCGGGGCGAGCGCACCGGCGGCCAGGGCGGCGCTGGCGGCCGTCCGTCGGGCGGAGATCGTGGAGCCCTCGATCAGCGCGACGGGGTGGCCGTCCGCCATCGAGTTCATGACGATCGCGGCGGAGGCGCGGGCCATCCCGCGGTCGATGTTGCCGGGGAACGACGAGATCCACTTCATGCCGGCGACGGGGGAGTCGTCGCCCAGGTACGCGGGCAGTCCGATGATCCGGTTGCGGGCGTCCTCCGGGAACCGCAGGAACACCGAGTGCGGCAGCGCGGTACGCCCCTGCGCGTGCAGGACGTAGGCGCGGCGGACCGCGTCCAGGACGGTGTCCTCGCGGCCGGCCAGGATCTGCCGGACCTCGCCGGCGGAAACGATCAACATGGCGGCACGTCCATGGGCTGGTCCCTCCACAGGTGGGTGACGTCGCCGAAGTGCCCGGCCACCCAGTCGTCGTCGTAGATCGTGCTCAGGTAGCGCTCACCCCGGTCCGGGAAGATCAGCGCGCAGGTCGCGCCGGCCGGAATCAGGTCGCGCAGCTGCTCCAGGGCGGCCACCACCGCGCCGGACGAGCCACCGGCGAGGATGGCCTCCCGGCGGGCCAGCCGTCGGCACCCGGCCACGCAGTCCAGGTCGTCGACGTGCACCACCTTGTCGGCCAGCCCGTCCCGGTAAAGCTTCGGCCGGATCCCCGCGCCGTGGCCGGGGATGAGCCGCTTGCGCGGGCTGTAGTCACCGAAGATGGCGCTGCCCGCGGCGTCCACCGCGACCATGGTCAGCGCCAGTTCGTGCCGGCGCGCGTAGTCGGCGCAGCCGCGCAGCGTGCCGCAGGAGCTGGTCGCGCAGAACAGGAAGTCCAGCGGGGTGGGCACCCCCTCGACGATCTCCCGCATGGTCGTCTCGTGGGCGCGGGGGTTCAGCGGGTTGGCGTACTGGTCCGGCCACCAGGCGTTCGGGATGGTGGCGACCAGTTCCTGGACCCGGCGGATGCGCTGCGGCAGGTACTCGCCCGTGGCCGGGTCGGTGCGGGTCACCACCTCCACCTCGGCGTCGAACGCGCGCATGACCGCGATGTTCTGCGCGTTCGTGCGGGGGTCCACCACGCAGATGAACCGGATGCCGAAGTAGCGGCACACCTGGGCCAGCCCGATGCCGAGATTGCCCGAACTGGACTCGACCACCACCGACCGGCCGGGTTGCAGCTCCCCGGCCCGGAGCCGGTCGATCAGCATGCCCAACGCCGAGCGGTCCTTGATGCTGCCGCCCGGGTTGTGCGCCTCCAACTTCGCCCACAGGGTGAACGGCGCGTCCGGCATGAGCTTGTCCAGCCGCACCAGTGGGGATCCGCCGATCGTGCTCAGCACCCCGCCGACGTCGGTCTCATCGACCCGCATGTTCGCTCCCGCTACGGGGACCCGTAGCGGCCCGCAGGGTGGTACCGGGAACGGTCGCGGTGCCGGGGACCGCCTCGGCCGGGTCGTCGGTGGTGCCGAGCATCCGGTTGGCCTCGTCCACCATCACCACCCGGGGCGAGTACCCTTTGGCGTCCGGGTCGATCATCGCCGCGTAGCTGATGATGATGACCAGGTCGCCGGTGTGGATCAGCCGGGCCGCGGCCCCGTTGATCCCGATGACCCCGCTGCCGCGCTCCCCGGCGATGACGTACGTCTCCAGGCGGGCACCGTTGTTGATGTCCACCACGTGCACCTGCTCGCCGGCGATCAGGTCGGCGGCGTCCATCAGATCCTCGTCGATGGTCAGCGAGCCGACGTAGTGCAGGTCGGCCTGGGTGACCACCGCGCGGTGGATCTTCGACTTGAGTATGGTGCGCAACACCTTCAGCTCCTCCTTGGGTGCTCAATGGGCAGAAAGCCCGCTCGGCGTACCGAGCGGCTCAGCGTCGCCAGGGCGGCGAGCAGGACCATCCAGACGGCCATCGACCACGCCGCGTGCGTCGGTCCGAGCGACTCCAGCAGGTAGCCCCCGGCCAGGGAACCGAGCGCCACCGCGCCGTTGGCCAGCAGGCTGACCGCGCTGAGCACCCGGCCCTGGATGTGGTCGGGGGTGAGGGCCATCTGGTGACCGGCGACCGCGACGTTCCAGATCGGCCCCACGAACCACATCAGGGCGTACGCGGCGCCGATCAGGTAGCGGTCGTCGGTGACCGCGATGACGCAGGTCATCAGCGCCCACACCCAGTTCGCGGCGATGACGATCGCGCGCATGGAGAACCGTCCGGCGCACCAGGTCGCCACCAGCGAACCGGCCACCCCGCTGGTGCCGGCCACGCCGAGCAGCAGGCCGATGGCCGCCGGGGCCGCCCCGGCGGCCTCGAACGCCACGATGATGATCAGGAACAGGACGCGGAACAGCAGGTTGCTGCCGGCGACCAGCAGGGTGGCCGTCCGCAGGAACGGCTGCCCCCACAACCAGCGCAGTCCGTGGGTGAGTTCGGCAGCCAGTTTCCCGGCACCGGGTTCGGCGCCGGGCGCGCTGCCCGGTACGGCCTGGAAGTCGCGGCGGATGAACAGCAGCGTCAGCAGGGAGACCAGGTAGGAGACCGTGTCCAGCACGAACGGCCAGATCCGCCCCAACCCGAACAGCACGCCGCCGAGCGGGGTGCCGGCCATCACCGCGGCCCGCTCGCGGGCCTCGTTGCGCGACAGCGCGGTGGTCACCTGGCTCGGGTGCACCAGGTTCGGGATCGCGGCACCGGCCGCCAGCTCGTACCCGACCGACAGCGTCCCCTCGACGAAACCGACGGCCAGCACGTGCCACAGGTGCAGCTCGTCGACGGCGATCGCCGCCACGATGCTGCCCACCCCCAGCGCCCGCAGCACGTCGCACCAGATCATCACCCGCTTGCGGTCCCACCGGTCGACCAGCGCCCCGGCCGGCAGCTGGAACAGCAGCGTCGGCACCAGCGCCACGAAACCGGCCAGCCCGGCGGCACCCGGCGAGCCGGTCAGCGCCAGCACCAGCAGCGGGTACGCCACCAGCGACGCGGTCGAGCCGAGCATGGAGACCGCCGACCCGCTCCACAGCAGCAGGAAGTCCCGGTTGCGGTGCAGCGGCGGGATCCGCTCCCCGAGTACCGGATCGTCGACCCGGCTCACCGGTCACCGCCGATCCGGCGGGGACCGGCGGGGCCCCCGCGCGGGGTCACCGGGCACCCCGGCGGGCGGCGACGTCGGCCAGCCGGTTCCGGGCGGTCAGCCTGGGCACCGCCGGCCGGTCGTCCAGCTTCGGATAGCCGGGCAGCGCCCCGACCAGCCGGGCGACGGTGGGGTGGTCGAACAGGGCCCGGACCGGCACGTCGACGCGGAGCAGGGTACGGAGCCGGACCGCGACCCGGGTGGCCAGCAGCGAATGCCCGCCGACCTGGAAGAAGTTCTCGTGCACCCCCACCTCGTCGGTGCCGAGCACCTCGCCCCACACCTGCGCGACCGTCCGCTCGTCGGCGGTCCGCGGCGCCACCCGCACGGTCTCCTCCCGCACACCGGCCCCGGGTCGCGGCACCGGCAGGGCGTTGCGGTCGACCTTGCCGGTCGGGGTGAGCGGAAGGGCCTCCAGCGGTACGTAGGCGGCCGGGCACATGTAGTCCGGCAGGGTACGCAGCAGGAACTCGCGCAGCCGCTCGCCCGTCGGCACCGGGTGCCCCTCGCCGCCGACGAGGTACGCGACCAGCTCCTGCGCCCCGCCGATGCGCTGCGGGTGCACCACGGCGGCCCGGACGTGCTCGTGGGCCAGCAGCGCCGCCTCGATCTCGGCCGGCTCGATCCGGTGCCCCCGGATCTTCACCTGGTGGTCGACCCGGCCGAGGATCTCCAGGTGCCCGTCGGCGTGCCAGCGGGCCAGGTCACCGGTGCGGTACATGCGGGCACCCGGCGCCGCGGAGTGCGGGTCGGGGATGAACCGCTCCGCGCTGAGCGCGGGCCGGGCCCGGTAGCCCCAGGCCACCCCGTCGCCGCCGATGTGGATCTCGCCCGGGACGCCGACCGGCACCGGCTCCAGCCGCTCGTCGAGCACGTAGAGCCCGGCGTTCGGGGCCATGCCGAAGTCGACGGGCCGGCCGTCCGGAGCCAGCCGGGTGGTGGTGGACCAGACCGTGGTCTCGGTCGGCCCGTAGATGTCCCACACGGTGGCGCCGGTCGAGGCGAGCCGGACCGCCAGTTCGGTCGGCAGCTTCTCGCCGCCGCAGAGGACGGTCGCACCGGCCGGTGCCGACCAGCCGGAGTCCAGCAGCATCCGGTACGTCACCGGGGTGGCCTGGAGCACCGCGGGCGCGGCGGTGTGGATCAGCTCGGCCATGCGCTGCGGGTCCCGGGTCTGCTCCGCGTCGGCCACCACCACCCGGCCGCCGACCAGCAGCGGCAGGTACAGCTCCAGCACCGAGGGGTCGAACGACACGGTGGTCAGGCCGACCACGGTGGCCCCCGCCGGCAGGCCCGGCCGTTGCCGCATCGCGGCGAGGAAGTTGCCCAGCCCCCGGTGGCTGATCATCACTCCCTTCGGGGTGCCGGTCGATCCCGAGGTGTAGATGACGTATGCCAGGTCGTCGGCGGACGGCCGGTCGGCCAGCCGCTGCTGCGGACGGGCGGCGATGGCGGCCTGCTCGGCGTCCAGCAGCACCGTCCGGATCCCGGCGGTGTCCAGCCGCCCGGCCAGCGCGGTTTCGGTGACCATCACCTGAGCGCCGGCGTCGGCCAGCATGAAGTCGGTCCGCTGCGCCGGGTAGTCGGGGTCCAGCGGCAGGTACGCGCCACCGGTGGCCAGCACCGCGAGGAACGCCACGACCAGGTCCGCGCTCCGGTTCAGGTGCACCCCGACCAGCGTCCCCGGCCCGGCGCCCAGCTCCCGCAGATGGTGGGCGAGGCGGTTGGTCCGGCGGTCCAGCTCGGCGTAGCTGAGCACGTCGTCGCCGAAGACCACCGCGTCCGCGTCCGGGGTGGCCGCCGCCTGCCGGGCGACCAGCTCGGGCAGCGTCCCGTCCGGGACCGGCAGCGGCCCGCCGGCGCCGAGGCCGAGCAGGAGGCGCCGGTCGGCCTCCGGCAGCCCGCACCGGCGCGGGTCGCCCGCCGGGTCGGCGACCATCGCCTCCAGCACCCGCCGGTAGCACCGGGTGACCAGGTCCAGGTGGTCGTCGGAGATCCGGTCGGTGCCGGCCTCGATGATCAGCTGACCGGGCTCGCTGGACACCGACAGGCCGAACTCGTTCGGGGTGGTGTCGGTGATCGCCGACCGGTCGATGCCGCCCAGGTCGAGCACGTGCATGTCGGTGTAGTTGAAGAAGATGTCCACCAGCGGCTTCTGGTTGCCCCACTCGCGTTGCATCGCCGGCAGCGGGTAGTGCCGGTGCGGCCAGAGCGCGACCTCCCCGGCGAAGACCAGGCGGGCCTGCTCGGCCCAGCTCGATCCGGTTAGCTCCACGGCGAACGGCACGGTGTTGAGGAACATCCCCCGCACCTGGTCGCCGTCGGTCAGCTCGGGCCGTCCGTTGCAGACCAGCCCGGTGTGGAAGCGCCGCTGCCCGGTCACGACGCCCAGCGCCGTCAGGTGCGCGGTGAACAGCAGGCTCTTCAGGGGTACGTCCGCCGCCCGGGCCAGCTCGCGCAGGCCCGGCATCAGGTCGGCGAAGGGCAGCCGCACCGCCCGGTACCGGGCACCCTCACCCGCCCACGCCGCCGGGACGCTGAGCCGCTCGTGAGTCAGCACCCGGGACGCCCAGAACTCCCGGTCCACCCCGGCGGCCACCGCCCGCCGCTCGAGCGCGACCGCGTCGGCGAACCGGACGGCCGGCTGCGGGGCGGGCTGCGGGTCCTGCCCGTCGCGGATCCGGCGGTGGTACGCCAGCAGCTCCGGCACCAACGAGTTCTGGCTCCAGCCGTCGAGGATGGCGTGGCTGTAGCTGACCAGCAGTCGCCACCGGTCGTCGCCCAGTTCGTAGGCGTGCAGCCGCAGCAGCGACGGCGTACCCAGGTCGAAGCGGTCCCGCCGCTCCTCGGCGACCAGCCGGGCCACCGTCGCCTCCTGCTCCGCGACCGGTACGCCCCGCAGGTCGGTGTGGCCGACCCGGATCTCCGCGGTCGGGTGGATCAGCTGGAGCGGCTCGCGGTACCCGGTCAGGTCGACCGAGGCCCGCAGGATCTCGTGCCGGACCGCGAGCAACTGGGCGGCGGCGCGCAGGGCGGGCAGCGAGAACGCGTCGCCCTCGATCGGGTAGCAGAGACTGTTCAGGTAGAGCTCGCCGGTCGGATCGGCGAGCATCTCGTACGCCATGCCGGCCTGCACCATCGACAGCGGGTACGCGTCGACCACGCCCTCGGGCAGCCGGACCCGGTCCTCCTCCGAGATCAGCGCGAACCGGTCCACCAGGCGGGTGGCCTCGGCCGGCGGCCCGCACTCCCGGGCGTCGACGGCCTCGGCGAGTTCGGCGACCGTCCGGTAGCGGAAGAGGTCCGCGACGGTGAGGTCGAGCCCCCGGTCGCGGAGGTTCCCGACGACCCGGATGGCGCGGATGCTGTCGCCGCCGATGTCGAAGAACCGGTCGTGGACGCCGATCGGCTGGGTGTGGCTGGTGAGGGCCTCGGTGTAGGCGGTGGCGATGAGGTGCTGGGTGGGGGTGCTGGGC